>CAJQOR010000266.1 GCA_905479965.1 uncultured Rhizobiaceae group bacterium
AATGAAATTGAGATCAACATCACCATTCGAAATGGTGTTGCGCAAGCGGGAATTATCCCACTTGGCCGAATACCTGCAATATAGTTTTAGACTATTTACTCTCTGAAGGATCTACCGCTAGCTGGCGACCAAAATCTGGTACATCCACGTCCTGACCCGCTTCAATAATATCGCGGCGAATGGAGCGTGTTTGGGTAAATAAATCAAACAATTCATCACCCTTACCCCATCGTATCGCCTTTTGCAGCGATGATAAATCTTCTGAAAAACGCGCCAACATTTCCAAAATTGCTTCTTTGTTGTGCAAACAAACATCACGCCACATCGTCGGATCAGAAGCCGCAAGGCGAGTAAAATCTCTAAAACCAGAAGCTGAGTATTTAATCACTTCAGAATCTGTCACTGTTTCCATATCTTTAGCAGTACCCACAATATTGTAGGAAATTAGCTGCGGAAGGTGAGACACGATAGCCAAAACTCGATCATGATGCTCGTGTTCCATGAGATCAATATTTGAGCCGCAAGCCTCCCAAAATGCTTTCAACTTATCCATTGCGTCAGGATCGGTGTTTTCCAATGGCGTTAAAATGCACCATTTACCTTCAAAAAGTTCGGCAAACCCGGCGTCAGGCCCTGAGCGTTCCGTACCAGCAATTGGATGACCTGGGATAAAATGAACACCCTGAGGAATATGCGGCTGCATTTGTTCGATAACAGACGTTTTTGTCGAGCCCACATCAGTTACAATCGCACCAGGCTTGAGATGAAAAGTCATATCTTTTGCAACAGAGGCGGATGCACCCACAGGTACAGACACAATAATAAGGTCAGCATGTCTAACCACATCGCCATAATCTGTTGAATACTCATCGCCCAAATCAAGCTTACGCGCTTCATCAAGCGTTGATTGTGATCGTGTCATGATCGAAATGGTTTCTGCTAAATTCTTTTGGCGAATAATGCGCGCCAATGACGAACCAATCAGACCAATTCCGATAAGGGCAATTTTGTTAAAATGCACGTCAGCCATCTCTATGCTTTCATAAACTCTGTTAGCGCAGCAATCACGCCAAGATTGGCTTCGTCACTACCAATTGTCATGCGAAGTGCATTGGGAAGCCCGTAGCCAGTTACGCGTCTTAATACAAATCCACGATTGAGCAAAAACGCATCAGCGGCGGCAGCATTTTTTGCCTCATTATTGAGGAAGTGAATGAGAACAAAATTACCAACCGAAGGCGTAATCTTAAGGCCCAACTCTTCAAGTGCTGTGGTCACTTTTTCAAGCCAAATCGTGTTATGCGCAACGGCTTTTTCCATATGAGCCTTATCTGACATGGCAGCAACACCTGCAGCGATTGCAACGGCATTTACGTTAAATGGTCCCCGAATACGATCCATCGCATCAATGATTGCAAGCGGGGCATAAACCCAGCCAACACGCAAACCAGCTAAGCCATAAATTTTGGAGAATGTACGCGTCATAACAACATTTTCATTGGCAGAAACAAGTTCAATGCCAGCTTCATAGTCATTTTTTCGCACGTATTCCGCATAGGCAGCATCCAGAACTAAAATTGTGTTTTTGGGTAATCCTGCATGTAGTCTGCGCAATTCTTCAATTGGCAAATAAGTGCCAGTTGGATTGTTCGGATTTGCAATAAACACCATTTTGGTTTTTGCAGTCACAGCCGATAAAATCGCATCAACGTCAACATGCAAATCCACCTCTGGCACAACAACAGGTGTTGCACCACTTGCCATGATCTGAATTTTATAGACCAAGAACCCGTGTTCGGAATAAATGGCTTCATCACCATTGGATAAATATGTCTGGCATAACAGCCCAAGCAATTCGTCAGAACCATTACCACACATAATATTATCTGGGTTAAGCGCATATGCATTGGCAATCGACTTACGCAACGCGTGTGAGGTGCCTTCTGGATAAATCTCAAGTTCTTCCAAGGCGTGCGCCATTGCGTCTTTAACAGATGGGCTAGGCCCCAATGGCGTTTCATTTGAAGACAATTTGAATGTCTTAACATCTCCATTTGCTTTATCAGCACCTGGAATATATCGCGCAATATCAAGCACACCAGATTTTGGTTCAGGTCGCATTTTCTCAGTCATTGAACAACTTTCCTTAAGTCACCATGAATAAAACCAGATCAAGCAATTGCTGCTCTCATCATCTAGAAGGCATTAAACACTTATAACCAAATTGTCGAGCAACCTTGCCTATTCTGATAAGAAAAGATTGACGAATGGCTCTTCAAATCCTACCTGTACGGTCCATCTTGATGAGATATGGGTCGCAAACTCAACCAAAGCTTAAGTTGAACACCCATTTGCCTGATCAAAATGGTTTGACTATATCAAATTAGCGGATTGTTAAATGGCACAAAGCGAAGCGACACAAAGAGCACTCTCAGAAGCTCAAAGTCCCTCCAGCAATATTGCTCGTTTTGGGGAAGATGCCCCGTTGCATCTTGATGCTGGGGTGTCTCTTACACCATTTCAAATTGCTTATGAGACCTATGGCGAACTCAATGCGGATAAATCAAATGCTGTACTTATCTGTCATGCTTTAACGGGCGATCAATATTGTGCAAGTGTCCAACCCATCACCAAAAAACCGGGCTGGTGGGAAACGCTTATTGGCCCAGGCAAGCCCATTGATACAGATCGTTATTTCATCATCTGCTCAAATGTTTTAGGTGGATGCTTAGGGACAACCGGCCCCGCTTCCATAAATGAAAAAACAGGCAAACCTTACGGTCTTGATTTTCCAATTGTAACAATTGCTGACATGGTCAGAGCGCAGTCTATGCTTGTTGACCATTTGCAAATCGATACATTATTTGCCGTAATTGGCGGCTCCATGGGCGGCATGCAAGTTTTGCAATGGGCAGCGTCATATCCAGAGCGCGTATTTGCAGCTATCCCTATGGCAACAGGCGCAAGACACACATCACAAAACATTGCCTTTCATGAAGTTGGTCGCCAAGCGATTATGGCTGACCCAAACTGGCATCAGGGTAAATATGCGGATGAAAATATTGTACCTTCCAAAGGTTTAGCGGTTGCACGTATGACAGCGCATGTCACCTATCTTTCAGAACCAGCATTGCAACGTAAGTTTGGTCGTCAATTGCAAGACAGAGACAATTTGAGCTTTGGGTTTGATGCGGATTTTCAAATTGAAAGCTATTTAAGACACCAAGGCTCCAGCTTTGTGGATCGTTTTGATGCGAACTCGTATCTTTATATGACCCGGGCGATGGATTATTTTGATATGACAGAAGACAACGATGGCAAACTCGCCAATGCGTTTTCTGGAACGAACACACGATTTTGCCTCGTATCTTTCTCGTCAGACTGGTTGTTTACGACCGCTGAAAGCCGAGAAATTGTCCATGCATTAAATGCAACGGGTGCATCTGTATCTTTTGTTGAGATTGAATCTGACAAGGGGCATGATGCGTTTTTGCTGGATGAACCTGAAATGATTGCAACCATCAGCGGATTTTTAAACTCCGCCGCGAAAGCAAGGGGAATTTAAATATGACCCGCGAAGATAATGACAGAATAGATCTGGCCATGATCACCAACCTGGTCGCGCCAGAGGCTAAAGTGCTTGATATCGGTTGTAATGATGGCACTTTGTTAAAAATGCTAGAAATGCAAAAGTCAGTTGATGGCAGAGGCATTGAGATCTCTCAAAAGGGCGTGAACGATTGTGTGGCGTTGGGTCTATCAGTTATCCAAGGTGATGCTGACCATGATCTTGTCTACTACCCTGATAATAGTTTTGATTTTGTGATTTTATCACAAACAATTCAAGCAACCCGCAACACGAAAACCGTGCTTGAAGAATTATTGCGGATAGGAAAACACTGCATTGTGTCCGCGCCCAATTTTGGCCATTGGCGGATGCGCGCGCAATTACTTATTCAAGGTCGGATGCCGGTGACAAAAAGCCTGCCCTATAGCTGGTATGACACACCAAACATTCACTTTTGTACGTTTGAAGATCTTAAAGACCTGTGTCATGAGGTAAATGCAGAAATTCAGTCCATCAATGTGTTAAGCGATACTGGCCGCGACATTACCAAACTGGCGCCAAAACCTTTGTGGAATTTATTCGCCCAACAATCTGTCTTTCTTCTGAAAGGGATAGATTAGTCCTTCTTTCGTCCAAGCGTAGAAGGTTGCGGTGACAACACAGGCACAAACACCCTGCGTGAATTCCGTGCGGCAACCGGAATACCTTGATAAAGTTTCTTTTGCGCTTCAACGATTAAAACACCCGAAAATATAGGCCAAAACCTACGTCCCATCCGCTCCCAAAATGGTGAAGATTGCAAAATTGCACTTCGCTCTGATGGTGGAAAAAACAAAGCTTCGCTCTGGCTAATAGGTGTGAAATTTGTTGCTCTTAATAACGTTGACAACTGACCTTTTGAATAAGGTTGCCCCGCGCCAAAAGGCGTATGCTCAAATCGAGACCACAAGCCGCGACGATGGGGTACAACAATCATAATACGCCCATTGGGTGACAAGACCCGCCATAATTCCTTCAGTGTTTCTTCCGGATCTTCGGTAAACTCAAGCGCATGCACCATTAATACACGATCGATAGAGCCATCTGAAAGCGGCAGCTCTTCATCATACACCAAAGACACTGCGCAAGGCTCATGACGTGGCCATGCGATTGCGCCCTGCCGCGCGGGCATAAATGCAAACGTTTGTTCAGCTTCTGCTCGAAAACGATCAAGATACGGCAAGGTATAACCAAAGCCCATTAAACGTTCATTACCGGTTGTCTTCCACAGCGCGGATAAGGCCATTGCGATCTTATTTCTCGCACGGCGCCCCAAACGTGAATTGTAAAACTCGCGAAAATCAACGATATCTGTATTCATAAGTAAGATGTAAGATTATCTTAGCCGAACTGCAAGGCCCAACGAAACGACTCAGATGATCATGAAATATGGGAGACGACTTTGGCATCGTTTTATGGATTAACCGCAGCTGAAATCATTGATATCCTTGAGATGGAACCTCACCCGGAAGGCGGATATTACCACCAAACCTTTCGCGATGAGCAAGGTGGACCACGCGGTGCATCAACAGCGATCTACTATTTGCTAGAACGCGGGCAAAGATCGCATTGGCACAAGGTCACAGATGCTTGCGAAGTGTGGCTATGGCATGCAGGTGATGCAATGGAGCTGAATATTTCAGATGATGGCCACACAACAAGCCAGCACATTTTGGGTATGGATTTAAAATCTGGGCAACGACCGCAATGCATCGTCAAGGCCGATGCGTGGCAAAGCGCTGCGCCAATAGGGGATTGGACGCTTGTAAGCTGCACAGTAGCGCCCGGGTTTGAATTCACATCATTTGAGATGGCCCCACCAGAATGGAAACCGGCAGGCGCCTAGACGATACGTTAAAGTCGCGAAGCTCTAACGTGAACCATGCCGATCTTTGTTGGAATTTTCGCCATAACAGGCACATAGGCATTCAGCATTTCGCTTTTTCCAAACCAAACTTCCATAGCCTCAGAATTTTGCAAATATTTCACAGAGCGATGGTTTGAACGATAACCACCTTTTGGCGAAAACTTAACCTTACAAGCGACAACTTTGCCCTTAAAGCCTTTTGTTTTAAATCGCCTATGCCCTTTGTGAGAGAGCTGAAGATCAATCAATGATTCACCATCAAAAATTGATACTGTTCTTGAGCATACTGGAGAATTTAGCGGAAAAATCAGGCTCGAGATTGGATCAACGACCGCTGCAAGATCATTTTTGTTCACGCCCACCCAGTCTGAAGGGAGTGGATTACGTGGCGGAACCATCTGCGCTTTGACCACATTACCGTTCAAATCATATTCAACATCAAATGCTCTGGACTTTTTCCCAGTGGTGTAATTGATCTTATATGATTTTGCCTGGAGACGGCTTGGGCTAATTTTGCCAACCACTTTGGTATCGCCACGCGTTTTACCAACTATGTCTGCAAGTGCTGACGATTTTATCTTACCAACAATCGTATAGTCATCACCATTGATTTCTGTTGAGAAATTAATCTTAGCAATTGGGAACCCGTGAACTCTGACCTTATATTCAGAATTCGCTTTAAGAGTTTGCGCTTGCGCAAATCCCACACTTAAAACCAATGCGAAAATCATTGTTGAGATATTAAAAATCTTTGCCATGTCTGATCGACCCGCCTAAAAAACCTGATATTTTTTCCACCCAAAATAGGTGGTCTATAGCTTCTTAAGTGTAATTATGGTTTTATTATGCCAGAATATGATTTTAAGTCGCAAGTTAGTCATCAAAACGCTTGACGTTTTAAACGTTTCTGACTATGAAACCGCAACTTTCCAATCGATCGTTACGAGTTGACGCGCTGGACGCGCTCATTTTGCTTGTTGGACGATCCGAGTAAAATAGGTGAATGAAATGTCTCGTACATGTGAATTAACAGCTAAAGGTGTTATGTCTGGCAACAATGTGAGCCACGCGAAAAACCGCACAAGACGCAAGTTTTTGCCAAACCTTTGTAATGTGACTTTGATGTCAGAAGCTCTAAACCAACGTTTTCGCATGCGCATTTCAGCAAACGCATTGCGTTCTGTTGAGCACCGTGGTGGTTTGGACGCATTCCTAGTCAAAGCAAGCGATACAGAGCTTTCAACGCGCGCACGTTTGATCAAAAAACAAATCACTAAAAAATTGGCAGAAGCTGCTTAATTCATTTTAGTTAGATTTATCGCTGGGCAAGTCTGAACAAGGCTTGCCTTTATTTCAACTGGTGGCATCACCCAGGATAAAAAAATGCTCAATGTAAAATCTATTTCCCCGTTTATATGTCTTATGGCGCTTATTGTTGTTGCGTCTAATCATCTCGTGCAATTCCCAGTTAATTTCATGATCGGAGATTACAATCTCGCCGATCTGTTAACATGGGGTGCCTTCACATACCCAATTGCTTTCTTGATCACAGATATGACCAACCGCAAGTTTGGTGCAAAAAATGCACGTATTGTGGTTCTGGTTGGATTTCTAATAGCTGTTGGCTTGTCAATTTGGCTTGCAACCCCGCGCATTGCAATCGCGTCTGGTTCTGCCTTCTTGGTCGCTCAATTGCTTGATGTCAGCATTTTCAACTCAATGCGCAATGCCTCTTGGTGGCGTGCGCCTTTGATCTCATCGATCATCGGCTCGGTTGTCGATACAATCCTGTTTTTCTCAATCGCTTTTGCAGGAACCTTCGGTTTCTTAGGCTTTGAAGATGGATTTGCAATGGAAGTTGCACCGCTGCTGGGTTTGTTCGCCGCAGAAACACCACGATGGGTGTCTTGGGCACTCGGTGATTTGGGTGTGAAACTGATCGTTGGATTTGCAATGCTAGTACCGTACGGTGTTGCACTGCCGTATCTAACTGGTAAATCCCAAACGCAAACAGCTTAACTCAAGCAAGCTGCTTACTCTAATTTTGGATAAGTCTAAATTCGAGCAGTAAGTTACGCTGTAGGAATGAATGATTATCATCAGAAACTAAGGTCACATTTATGTGGCCTTTTTCGTCTTCAGTGATACTCATACCTTCCATATTATCAATCTGGTATCCAGCACCCGCTTCTAGTAAGACATCGCCATCTAAAACAGCACCTTTTTTAATATCATCACCTGATATTCTGCGAATGCGCATCCCCACACCTGTAGCGATATTAAAGCGTCGCTCAAGCAGCAAAAGATCACCGTTGGGTAAAAAATCCGCATCCGTGATATTAAAGGGGGGATCTCGCTTTACTGTAAAGACGCCTGCCTGAGGCCCATCTACAATGGCAGCGAATAGATTACCATTTTCATTAACGCTGCGCTCTGACAGGGCAACCATGGCCCCTTTAAGTGCAGAATTTGCGGGAGAGACCGCCAACGCTTCAAGACCACCATTTCGTCTAAATTCATTCGCTGGAATTTGCACTGGCACATTTTCTTCGGCAGAAGAGTTCAAAACGTTATCAAGCGGATATCCATCAATACGCGCGTTGCGCTCAAAGCTAACAAATGCACGATCATTCCTGATCGCCAAGCCTTCAGCGTCAAATTTCCATTTCTCACGAGATGCTTGACCATTTTGGTCGAGAATAGATGCAATCTGAAAAGATGAGATCCCATTTGGCACTCCATCCTGATCACGTTCAAGCGTGCCCTTAAACCAATATCCCGTATCGGCAACGGCTAGAAAATCAGTCCGACTGTTTAAGAAACGGAAACCAGACATTGCACCCACAAGATCATTATCTGATTCAAACTCTAAACCACCCAAAAATTCAAAGTCCCCAAAGATCCTTTCTTCAGAACCAACTTTAAAATGAGAGATTGTGCGGGCATGAATATCTGCATTAACAGTTTCTGCAAAAGAAGCCGTCGATAAACTCAAGGTAAATAAAAGGGCAGAAATTACGGAGCGATGGGTCATCTAGCTAGCCCTCCGCGCCCCGCGTTTGTTCTTTGAGCTTTCCTCACCGAAGAGTTCGGCAAGCTGATCGGTCATTGCGCCGGCAAGTTCTTCCGCGTCGACGATTGTGACCGCACGACGATAATAGCGCGTCACATCGTGCCCAATTCCAATTGCGAGCAATTCAACAGGTGATTTCGTTTCAATCTCTTCGATAACTCCGCGCAAATGGCGCTCTAAGTAATTGCCGTTATTAACCGATAATGTTGAATCATCCACCGGCGCACCATCCGATATCACCATCATAATGCGGCGATGCTCAGTTCGCATCAAGAGACGGTTATGCGCCCAAATCAGCGCCTCACCATCGATATTCTCTTTCAAAAGACCTTCACGCATCATCAAGCCCAAATTGCGTCTTGCACGACGCCAAGGCGCATCACCTGATTTATAAATGATATGACGCAGATCGTTCAAACGACCTGGTGCCGGTGTTTTTCCGTCAGCCAACCATTTCTCGCGTGATTGACCGCCCTTCCAAGCCTTTGTTGTAAAGCCTAGGATTTCAACTTTCACACCCGAGCGCTCAAGCGTACGTGCTAAAATGTCAGCGCATGTTGCTGCAACGGTGATCGGACGCCCGCGCATTGAACCAGAATTATCGATCAACAACGTTACAACCGTATCACGGAAATTGGTATCACGTTCGCGTTTAAACGAAAGTGATTGCGTTGGATCAATAATGATTCTAGGTAAACGCGCCGTATCAAGATGACCTTCTTCAAGATCGAAATCCCAAGAACGATTTTGTTGTGCCATCAAGCGACGCTGTAATCTATTTGCAAGACGGGAAACCGCACCAGATAAATGCGCTAATTGTTTATCAAGAAAACCACGAAGACGATCAAGCTCTTCTTCATCACACAGTTCTTCCGCGGTGATTACTTCATCAAAATCTTGCGTGAAAACTTTATAATCAAGCTTTTCGTTTAACTCATCAAATTGACTGTCTGGGCGTTTTGTTTCACCAGGCGTTTCAGCTACTTCATCACCATCATCGGTAAAATCATCATCTGAAAGCTCAGCACCATCCTGCTCGCCTTCTTCCATTTGATCATCTGCGGTGTCGTTTTCTTCAGCAGGCGCTGTGTCAGATCCAGCCTCTTCATCAAGCTCTTCAGAATTTTGTTCTTCAGAACGCGGCTGCTCTTCTTCAGATGAATTATTATCCTGCTCTTCAGGCGGTTCTTCATCACCTTGATATTCTTCTGCAACATCCAGCGAGACCAACATATCACGCACCGAATGCGCAAAATCAGCCTGATGCTCAATATTGTCCATCAAATTATCGAGATCACCACCGGCTTTTTCCTCAATCCAGTGACGCCACAAATCAACAACACGACCTGTCGATTTTGGGGGTTTAGCACCGGTTAGGCGTTCACGCACAATCAGAGAAATCGCTTCTTCCAAAGGCGCATCTTCACGTGATTTAATGGATGAATAGTTTTTCTGATCATACTTGTTTTCAAGCATCGCATTTAAATTATCAGCAACACCAGACATAGTGAGCGATCCGATTGCTTCTACGCGGGCATGTTCAACCGCATCAAAAATGGCACGCGCATCAGCGCCTTCCGGCATCATTTTCCGGTGCACCATTTCATTATGACGGGCTTTTTTCAAAGCAATTGAATCGCCGATACCGCGAACAACTTGAAGGTCTTTTAATGTTGGACGTTTTGGCAATTCCGGCAAACGCACACGGTCTTCTGAAATACCTGGTGGGTCTTTCGTGAACACAACTTCGAGATCTTTTTCCCCTGATATTGCGCGCACGCATCCTGCAATAGACCGCTTAATAGGTTCAGCGTCTACTTGCCCCGGAGGATTTTTTCTCCTGTTATCACCGCGTCCAGCTGCCATTGATTAAAATCCGTTAGCTTGCTGCACTCAACACGAGGTTGGCTGAGCTTTCCTTGAGTTCTTCATTAAATGCGCGTTGATAATGTTCAGCGACCAAAGCACGCTCCAATTCGTCACACTTGTTCATAAATGTGAGACGGAATGCCGTTGCAAGATCACCAAAGATCGCCGCATTTTCTGCCCAGGTTATAACCGTACGTGGGCTCATCACAGTTGATAGATCACCTGCAATAAAGGATGCGCGTGTCATATCAGCAAGGCGCACCATGCGAGACACTTTGTCTTTACCCTCTGCGCCAGTGAAGCTTTTCACTTTCGCCAGGATAATATCAACTTCATTGTCATGCGGTAGATAGTTCAATGTTGTCACGATAGACCAACGGTCCATCTGTGCTTGGTTGATCTGTTGCGTACCGTGATAAAGACCGGTTGTATCACCCAAACCAACCGTGTTGGCTGTCGCAAACAATCGGAAAGATGGGTGCGGGTGAATAACGCGGCTTTGATCAAGCAACGTCAAACGACCTGATGTTTCCAAAATACGTTGGATTACAAACATCACATCGGGACGACCCGCATCATATTCATCAAATACCAAGGCAACATTGTTTTGGTATGCCCATGGCAAAATACCATCTTTAAACTCTGTGACTTGCATACCGTCTCTTACAATGATCGCATCCTTACCGATAAGATCAATACGGCTAACATGGCTATCAAGGTTGATACGCACACAAGGCCAGTTCAAACGCGCAGCAACTTGTTCAATATGCGTTGATTTGCCCGTACCATGATAACCGCTAACCATTACACGACGATTAAAAGCAAACCCCGCAAGAATGGCCATGGTCGTATCTTTATCGAACAAATAGTCAGGATCAATTTCAGGAACTTGTTCAGCACGGGTTGAATATGCGGGCACTTTCATGTCGCTATCAATGCTGAACAACTCTCTTACTGAAACTACTATATCAGGCGTGTTGGATGCTTGAGTGCTTGTGTTTGTCATCTTGTCTCCGGAAAATCTTTCTTGCGCGGCTTAGCAAAACCCAGCGGATTTGAGCATTTGGTAGGCTTGAATTACGTCTCTGAAACGCTCTTCAGAACCGCGGTCACCGCCATTAGCATCAGGGTGATGCTTTTTGACGAGTTCTTTATATTTTGATTTGATATCATCAGAATTTGCATCTGCTTTCAGGCCAAGCGTGTCAAAGGCTTTCGCCTCAAGTGCTTTTAGCTTTCGCAAGCGTGGCTCTGGTGCTTTGCTTCCACCCTCTTCAAAAAAGCCAAATGTATCATTCATGCGCGCACGGGCGCCGGCACTACCTGATGGACCTGGATCGTTAAGCGGGGAATGCTTGACCTTTTTATTAACACCCATGCCCCAAGTTGGACGATGGCCAGTCAAAGCTTCTTTTTGATAACGCGCAACTTCACTATCTGAAAGGCCATCAAAATAATTGTAACCCTTGTTATATTGGCGCACATGCGTCGCGCAAAATTTGAAATATTTGCCTTCCGCATTGCGACCAACTGGAGCTTTGTGCTCACCCTTTTTATCGCAACCATCCCACTGACACTGTGACTCCTCCTGCGCTACTTTCGCAGAGCCTTTCTTCGTGCCTTTCGGCTTTGTCCTAATGGAATCGAAATATTTGGAATCAAGTTTCATATTTTAAATACAACAGCGTTCTAGAAATAAATATTTAGCTCTCGATAGATGAATCATCTATCAGTCGAATATATAACAGTCCTGAGTAACCCGAATAGCTGCAAATTTCCATAGACCAATTGCATTTTTTCGAGAGTAAGGGCGTAAACAGATTAATAAGGAATCCGCCATGTTGTTGCAAGACACAATTGAAACTAAACTGCGTTCGAATTTCAACATAGTCGAAATGAATGTCATAAATGAGAGTCATTTGCACGCAGGCCATCAACCCGCTTTTGACGGTTCTGGCGAAACCCATTTCAGAATTCAACTTGTTGCTGAAGAATTCAACGGTCAATCACGCGTTCATCGTCACCGTTCAATCAATGAACTTTTAAAGCCTGAGCTTGATGCAGGGTTGCATGCGCTGGCTCTCGACTTAGCAGCACCCGGTGAAGTGAAACGCTGGTAAAAACGTTTAGATGATCGCCTGGGATGCAGGGCGCAAGCTTAACTTAGTGATACGATTTTTCGATCGTTTGAGCACAATAAAACGCATTCCATGGAAGGTAAATGCTTGTTTTTCTTCAGGAATAATCTGACTCTCATGAATAACCAAAC
>CAJQOR010000267.1 GCA_905479965.1 uncultured Rhizobiaceae group bacterium
ATCCACTTCGTAAAGATCAGCGCAAGCGTCAATTTCTGGAAATGTTTCGGTAAAGCCTGCAAGGTTCTCCCAGTGAATAGCGCAACTCTTGCCAGTCAGAATACCTGATTTTGCTAAAACATAAGCTCCGGTGCACATGCCACCAATTGCAACACCTCTATTAAACGTCTCTCTCACCCATGCCAGCATTGATTTATCGTTGTACTTTTCTACATTTTCGCCTGCGCAAATAAACATCATGTCCGGACGTTGCTCGCCCAATAGTGCGCGGCGTTCTTCGCTAAGCGATGTATCTGCATTTATAACAACACCGTTGGAGGCTGTTACAGGCTCTCCATCAAGGCTTGTTAAGCGCCATTTATAGTATTCATGGCCGACCATACGATTGGCAATGCGTAACGGTTCGATTGCCATGCTAAACGCAATCATTGAGAACTCGTTGACCAGAAAAAAGACGTAATTTTTGGTTTCGGCCTGCAATCAAAATCCTCCTACATTCGTGTTCCACGGATGTCGCAAACTGAATTATATATGATTGACTTTACTCCGAAATTTATAAAATTCCAGCGAATACTTTCTATTTTCTATAGAAAAATTGATGAAATTTAATCATTTTTTTGAATGGGGCATTTTAATAAAAATCCATATTAAAACAATGATTTACTATATGTTACCTAACGTCTTACTACAGCATTGTTTGAATTCATTACTTGCAATTTTAATTTAATTGTCTCATTTATTTCACACGCAATTAATTCTTTTCAAGATCGTTATCCGCTTTTAGCAACCAAGATCGCAGGAGGAAGCACCGATTGCGAGCAGGGCGCACGTGGTTGTTGCCGTTCTGTTTTGATTGGCCGTCACAAGGAGATCTAGCTATGGCTACCGGTACAGTTAAGTGGTTTAACGCAACAAAAGGTTTTGGTTTTATTGCCCCTGATGAGGGTGGTTCGGATGTGTTTGTGCACATTTCGGCAGTTCAAGCAGCAGGCTTAACAGAGCTGCAAGACAACCAGAAAATTTCTTATGAAATTGAAGAAGGTCGTAATGGAAGATCTGCAGCAGGCGCGCTACAGCTTTTATAATCTTAGACCACATTATTTTAGTTCAACGGGTTTGTGAAAGTCCGTTGGGCTTTCTAACGTGCGCGCTTTCTTCCGCCACGACGGCGAGGGGATGCTGAAGCAGAACTATCTTCTTGCGAAGACGCATCTGCGCGCGCTGGAAGTTTGACAATCGTTCCAAGCTTAGGGAACGGGTCAACTTTATTTGGGAACGCCATTGCATTAACAAAGTGGCCTTGGAAATCTGGTTCGAGAGCCGTTTCAATCTTTTCAATATTTTGGACGGCTTGCTCAATTTCTCTGCGATGATCGCGATTGAGCAAGGCCATACGCGCGCCTGTGCCAGCCGCGTTGCCCACAGCTTTTACATGCTCAATCTCACAATCAGGTACAAGGCCTAAAACCATAGCGTATTTTGGGTCGATAAACGAACCAAACGCGCCCGCAAGTCCAATCTTGTCAACGGACGTTATGTTTTGCTTATCCATCAGTAATTTTATGCCAGCATATAATGCTGCTTTTGCGAGTTGAATGGCACGAACATCATTTTGCGTGACGATGATTTTGGGCTCGCCATCTTTGATAAGATATGAGAACGTGCGACCATCTGAGAAAATACGATCAGATTTTGCAGCTAAATCACCATTGATGACACCATCTTCTGTGATAATGCCGGCAAGGTACATCTCTGCAATGATCTCGATAATGCCAGAACCACAAATACCGGTAATACCTGTTTCACTTGCCGCGTCTTCAAAGCCTACTTCATCGGACCAAAGCTCGGTTCCAATAATTCTATAGCGGGGCTCGAGCGTTTCAGGATCTACTCTAATTCGTTCAATTGCCCCGGGGGCAGCGCGTTGACCGCAAGAGGTTTCAGCGCCTTCAAATGCTGGTCCGGTTGGCGAAGAAGCCGCAACGGTTCGCGCGGCATTTCCGAGAACAATCTCTGCATTGGTACCAACATCGATCATCAACATCATGTCGTCTTGTCGATGCGGACCTTCAGTTAACGTAGCTGCTGCTGCATCCGCGCCAACGTGGCCAGCAATACAAGGGAGCATGTATGTACGGGCGCCTTTATTAAGGTTGATGCCAATTTCATGCGCTTTAACATTGACCGCACCAGATATTGCGAGCGCAAAGGGAGCGCCTCCCAGTTCCGTTGGGTCGATGCCCAAGAACAAGTGGTGCATGACCGGATTGCCGACGAAAACACTGTCCAAAATGTCATTGCGATCAATGCCGCTTTCATCACAGACGTTTTGAATGAGCGTATTGAGTGCTTCACGCACTGCATCAGTCATCGCCTCGCGGCCTTCTGGGTTCATCATGACATATGACACACGACTCATGAGATCTTCACCAAAGCGAATTTGAGGATTGGAGGTGCCAGAAGAGGCTAAAGTTGAACCCGATAATAGTGACGAAAGATGAAGCGCAATTGTGGTTGAACCAATATCACATGCAATGCCATAAGCTTCATTTTTAAGCCCAGGATAAAGGGCGATAAGATGCGCACTTTGCGATGCTTTATCGTGATGAATAGCAGCTGTAACAGCCCATTTTCCTTTACGCAGAATTGATTGTGCGGACGCTAGAATATGGGTGTCGATAACAATGTTTGATAAGTCCCAATCTTTTTCAAGCGCGGTCAATAAGCGATCTATATCACCAAGTGGCTTATGCATGTCCGGTTCTTCAACCTCGACATAGCACATTTGGATCGCGGGATTGCGTTCGATCACGCGCGTATCTGCATCTTTACGAACGACTTGGGCATTGATGATGTTATCCTGGGGGATATCGACAACCAAATCACCTAAGATGAGGGCTGAACAGGACAGGCGACGACCTGATTTTAAATCACGTTTTTCAGCATAGCGTATTTCTTTGGCGCCAAGTTCTGAAATACTTTCGGCGGTTGACGTTATTCCGTGTTTTGCAAACTGGCCAAACTGGGTATCAATTTGACAACGCCCACATATGCCTCTGCCCCCACACACACTTTCAACATAAACGCCTAGTTGGCGCGCTGCATCAAGAATGGGTGTACCACTTGGGAAACGTCCACGTTTACCTGATGGCATGAATAAAACGAGATGATCAGTCATAATGGCTTTCGCAAAATTGGGTACTTGGTGTCCGTGATTGACAACAGTTATCAAATTGAAACTGTTGTCAATATTATGCGTTGATTAAGCTGATGTTCGCGCTGCGCGACCACCACGACGACGACCGCCAGATGCTGCAGGTGCTGCATCTGCAGAAGCTGCGGGTGCACCTGGTGCTGCAGGCTTGTGATCGCGATAGGTCATGATCCAGTTTTGGCAATTTGCATCTGTTCCCTTAAGAACGTTTGCGCCACGTACTGCTTCCATTTCTTGCGGTCGGCATGGGTTCATAATCGCAGATGTCATGCCTGCGCCAATAACCATTGGGATAAAGGCGGCATTAATGCCGTGACGATGAGGTAGGCCGAAAGAAACGTTGGACAAGCCGCAAGTGGTGTTGACTTTAAGTTCTTCGCGAAGACGACGCACAAGTTTAAACACCTGATCACCAGCTGTTCCCATTGCACCGATGGGCATGACCAAAGGATCAACTACAATGTCTTCCGGCTTGATGCCGAAATCTGCAGCGCGTTCTACAATTTTCTTTGCGACCTCAAAACGGACATCAGGGTCTTCTGAAATGCC
>CAJQOR010000268.1 GCA_905479965.1 uncultured Rhizobiaceae group bacterium
CTTCCACTTTGGAATTACCCGATGGAATAATGGCATCAGTTGATTTAAGTGCTGCGCGATAAATATCGGGTCGGAAACTTGATCGCGCCATGTCGGCATTTTCAGCTGAATGTTCAATATGGCCCCAGCGCACCATCTGACTATAGAGCCACAAAGCATGACTTTGCCAAGGAAAGGTTGCGGCATTGTCGTAGAACTCTAAGAACGGCAACTTATCATTTGCACCAATCGAAACAGATGAAGATAGCGATCCATTCAACGCACCTAACACTAACTCCATTGACATATTCAAATACGGCTCAGTTGATAAAATTTTCGCAAGCTTTTCAGAATTCTGTTTTGCTGAACACCATTTTGCAGCCTTCACCAATGACACGAGTAATGCTTGCATCGCGTCTTGGTTTTTATCTGCCCAGTCAGATTGAACAGCCAGTACTTTTTCCGGACTAGACGCCCAAATCGCGGTTTTTGTTGTAATCACTTTGCCAAAACTTTTTGAAACAGCGAGACTATTCCAAGGTTCGCCAACACAAAAACCATCAATCTGTCCCGCATTTAACGCGTCTGCCATAAGCAGTGGTGGGATGATTTTAATTTGAACATCTTGATCCGGCGAAATTCCCATAGATGAAAGCCAGTAACGAAGTTCAAAGTTGTGAGCCGAAAATTGATGGACAACACCGAGGTTTAACTTGCGCGCTCCCGTGCGCTGCAATTCAGCGACAACATTTTGAAAATATCGACCGGCAAGCGCCGCATCTAATTGACCGTCATAACCTGCTGCACACATTTGTTCATAAATATCGTGACTAACCGTAACCGCATTGCCGCCCATACCCAAGGCCATTGGCGCAATAAGCGGTGTGGAAAAGGGCGTAAGCCCAAGATTAGAAGCAATTGGCATAGGTGCCAGACAATGTGCGACCTCAAATTGTCCTACTGCCAACCGGTCACGAATATTTGCCCATGATGTTTCACGCAATAAATTAAGAGCAATCCCCTGCTCTTCTGCAAATCCCATTTCTTTGGCAATGATGAGTATTGCTGCATCTGTTAAAGGCAAAAAGCCAGAGTTAATTTCGATCATGATTATCCCCCGTCAAGTAAGTTCGCTGACAGAACAAGACTTTCCGCAACTTCAACTATCTTCCGGTTTTGGTTCATCGCGGTTTTTCGCAACAATTTATATGCTTCATCCTCACTCACCGAACGAGATGTCATGATCAAACGTTTCGCCTGATCAATCACATTGCGGTTTTCAAGCGCTGATTTTGCTTCTTCCAATTCTCGTTCTAATTTTGAAAATGCATTAAAACGGCTCACCGCCATGTCCAAAATAGCTTTAACGCGATCCTGCCTTAGGCCATCAATAACGTATGCGGACACACCAGCATCAATAGCTGACTGCATCATCTCATTATCAGACTTATCAACAAACATTGCGACAGGGCGCTTGACTGCACGCGACAGCTGAAGCGCATCTTCAAGCATATCTCGGTTTGGGTTTTGCAAGTCTATGACCACAACATCAGGCGCAATCGCAGTAATTTTTGCTACAACACCCGACATATCATTGATGATGGTTACATGTTCATGTCCAGCAGAAATTAATCCAGCTTCGATAATCGAAGCACGGGCAGCATTTTCATCAACAATGACAACAGAGGGCATACGCGAAGACATGTCACTTATCATGTCTGATTTTAATTTATATTGCAACGCACAATAAAAATTTTTGAGGCGTATGGTAAACCACCCTCACTCAAATATAACATGTAGCCCGCATTCGAAATTAATCTAATGCCAAACCGCTAGGAACGGAAACAGGAATACCAAAGGGCAATTCATCAACCGTTTTTCCTGTTAAGGCCGTCATGAAGGCCACAAGATTATTAATCTCAGTCGCACTGAGCGCAATCGGTTTCGTGTCCCGTACATTTGCTTGTCGAGCCATCTCGCGACTGTCTTCTTGTATGGCAAAATCCACAGCTGCAATCCAAGGCGCATTCGGCAATTTTACAAGCTCTTTTGACCATGAAGGTTTTGCTTCAACATGGGCTCGTATGATCCCTTCAAGCGTCGGGTAAGCGCCATTATGCCCATAGGGCGCTGTCATTTCGACATTGCGCAACATCGGCGTTTTAAAGCGATACGCATCTTGCAGTAAGTCTGATTTGCCCATACGCCCGACATCGCGCGGGATCGGATCAAAGCGACGTGTTCGTCCCGGACCAAATGCGGGGAGTTGAAGCGCGTGGAATTTTTGATCACTTAAAAGCGGACCGGAATGACAAGACGCGCAATTGGCTTTACCAAAGAACAAATCCATTCCTTTAGTCTGATCTTGGGTTAACGCTGATAGATCGCCATTTAGATATGCATCATATGGACTATCAAAACTTTGCCATTCAAGCCCCATGAAAGCAGCCAATGCATTGGCGATATGAACAATGGTAACCTCTTCAGAACGCTCAACATCATCAAAGGCTTTTACAAACGCATCCCCATATTCTGGAATAACCCTTACGCGTTTTGCCAATATCGGCCAAGCCGCGTCAATCCTATCATGCACCGCACCCGCAACCTGGTTTTCTTTCGGGTTTCCAGCCATCTCAAACTGCGCAACCAGCGGGAACACAGCTTGTGCTGCAAGCAATGAATTAAAGCCAGTTGGCAACCATTCCTCCGCAGGACTGTCAAACTCGTTTCCATAACGATCGCTAACGCTCAATCGACCATCATGAAACATGGTGTGAAGGGATTTGGCACCTAAATTCCAAAGCGCAGGCGCATTGCGCGGGATCCGCTTTTTAATGCGATCATCCCCCTCACCTGCAACACGTTTTGGTCCCAATCCAAAGCCGCCTTCGCCAACACCCAGTGGCAGTCCGTCAGCCGTTCCAAAATCAGGATGATGGCAAGTGGAGCAGGCAATATTTTTATTCCCAGATAATATCCGATCATAAAACAAAAGTTGACCAATCGCCGCTTGCTGCGGATCAAATTTTATGAAATCTTGTGCGCTAAGTTGAGCAGGGTTTTCGGCATATGCTGGGTTTAATAAGCTCGCCATAAGACCAAACAGGAGCGTAAATTGAAGAGTTTTAAAATTGCCAGTGTTATAATTGCGTCCACGCTTTTCACCGCCCAACCGGCTTTTGCAGGATTGGAAGAAGGGCGAGATTTTATGGAAGCCAATAACTTTGATGCTGCGATGGAAGAATTCCTGCCATTGGCACGTTCTGGCAACGCCGATGCAGAAGAACTGATTGGCGTGATGTACGCGCTTGGCCTTGGTGTTGAACGCGATGATGAACGCGCGTTTGAATGGTATTTGCGCTCGTCTTTGAAAGGGCATCCTGGTGCGCAGAGCGGTATCGGTTGGTATTATGAAGTTGGTCGCGGAATGCCCGCGCCCGATCTTGTGCGCGCTTAC
>CAJQOR010000269.1 GCA_905479965.1 uncultured Rhizobiaceae group bacterium
TTGGAGAGCCGGCACCAAGCTATCTTTTAGAGATGAACTGGCTTCAATCACTTGGCCGCACATCCGATAATCCCAGAACACCGCATTTGCAGATCAACAGCTTACCTGCGGTCAGACGCGCCTGCATGCGTGGCATCGGCATTTCACTGCTCCCGGACTATATGGTGTCTAAAGAAGATGGCTTGGTTCAACTGCAGATTAATGCAGATATCCCCTCGTTTGATACGTACTTCTGTTATCCTGAAGAAATGAAAAACGTTGCGAAACTTCAAGTCTTCCGCGACTTCCTCGTTGCTAAAGCACGTCGTTGGGAATTCTAGACCTATTACAAAATAGGCAAGCCAGCGAGAAAACGCTGCAATAATAACCATTTGGACAATTTCGCTGCACCACACGCACATCTATAGCTATGCATTGGGCGCATAACAGGCATGCGGGATAATTTATTGTCAAATGATTAATAAAGTATCATATTGTGGTTAGCAAATGCACAATTGGTGGTCACCTCCCAGTCCACCGCATGAGCTGTTCCCTCCGAAGGTAACTCCTTCATACTTGGCCGTGGTTTATCTACGGCCTTTTTTTTGTCTTTTTTTCAGGCGCACCCAAAAGTTGCTCACAAAAAAGGCACATCAAACTGATGTGCCTCGTTAAAAACGTGAGCTATTTTGTTCTTATTTCAAAGATCCACAGAAGCGTTGAATGCGCGTACATGCTTCTTCAAGCAACTCATCTGATGTTGCATATGAAATACGGAAGTTTGGTCCTTGTCCGAATGCTGAACCATGCACAACAGCCACGCCTTCAGTTTCTAAAAGCTCGGTGACAAAATCAGCATCTGTCTCAATAACTTTTCCGCTTGGCGCAGTCTTACCAATCAAAGCAGCACATGATGGGTAAACATAAAATGCACCCTCTGGTGATGGACATTCAATGCCCACTGCTTGGTTAAGCATGGACACAACCAAATCTCGACGACCTTTAAACAATGTTTTGTTTGTCTCAATAAAGTCCTGGGGACCATTGAGCGCTTCAACAGCTGCCCATTGAGCTATCGAACATGCACCTGAAGTCTGTTGACCTTGGATCATGTCCATAGCTTTGATCAACTCAATTGGACCTGCAGCATATCCAATACGCCAACCAGTCATAGCATAGGCTTTAGAAACACCGTTCATAGTCAACGTGCGGTCATACAGTTTAGGTTCGACTTCCGCAGGTGTTACAAACTTAAAATCGTCATAGACAAGATGTTCATACATATCATCTGTGAGCACCCAAACATGTGGGTGACGCATTAAGACGTCTGTCAAAGCTTTCAGCTCGTCATGCGAATAAGCACCACCTGAAGGGTTAGATGGAGAGTTGAAAATCAACCATTTTGTTTTCGGAGTAATGGCAGCTTCAAGCGCTTCAGGCGAAAGCTTAAACTTGCTTTCAATCGATGTTGCAATCGGCACAGACGTTCCGCCACAAATCGCAACCATCTCAGGATAACTTACCCAGAAAGGTGCCGGGATAATAACCTCGTCACCTTCGTTCAATGTTGCCATAAGTGCGTTGAACAAGATTTGCTTTCCACCCGTTCCGACGATGACTTGGCTTGGGTCATAATCCAAACCATTCTCACGTTTAAACTTCTTAGCAATAGCTTCGCGTAGCGGCGGGATACCAGCAACCGGGGTGTATTTTGTTTCCCCACGCTTGATCGCGTCAATCGCTGCTTCTTTGATATTGTCCGGCGTGTCAAAATCAGGTTCGCCAGCGCCAAGACCGATAACATCTCGGCCAGCAGCTTTTAATTCACGTGCTTTTTGCGACACGGCGATAGTTGCAGAAGGTTTAACTCTAGAAAGTGCATCGGCTAGAAAGGCCATTTTGTGCTCCATATGTTATTACGAAAGTGGTATGTCGCAAGGGCAGTATTGTTGCAAGTTGAAAATCGAAAAATAACACTAATTTTTGTTTACATAATATAAAGCACATCTTATGCGCCACTAAATGGTCACAAAAACTATCCCGTCACGCCATATTTCAATCGCATTGAGGTCGATATTTTTGATCATAACACCGTTAGAAACGGAGTATCAAAAATGGATCAATTCATACGCAATTCCCAAGCTGGAAAAGAAGACAAGCAATTAAAAGTAACAATCTTGGTATTTGCTGGATTTCTATTAAGCGTGACAGCAATTGCCGGGATCGGTCAAACACAAGACAAAGAGTTTTTTGCAACAGAGCAAATTCAGTTTACGCAGCGCTCATGAACGGCCTTGAGCGCAATTTGCGGATCTCTTAATCCAGACACAGTGATCGGCTTACCGGCCTTTGGATAAATATGCATGGACGCAACGCCTGTTATCTGGCCAAGCCAGCCATATTCCAGTTCGACATTCTTGATAAACTGATAATCAATCTCCATCGGGTCTCGCGCCGGAAACCCTTTATGAACAATCAAATAATCATCAAACAACCTAATTCCCAAAGTCGCAAACTTTAGCACGTTATATGCAATAAGCAGCGGCACGCCCAACACCAAGACAAACATGCAAAGTCGCGCAATCGCTGAGTGCGATTGGTCATTAAAGTGAAGCCAGCCCCAAGCGCTGCCATATCCTATCGCGATAATCAAAGCGGGCAAAAGCAACGTTATGAGACTAGAACGAAAATGCAAATCAGATTGCTTATTTTGTTCAGCAACTTTTACAATATTATCCAATCCAAATTCCCGATAATAAACTTTGTGACACGTTGTTTTTATAAGATTACGCGGAGTTTCACCAAAACTCAACTCTATAGCCAAACAGAACTGGTCAAATACGACTTGCTTATTTCCATAAAATAAGACATCAAATCCGTTCATTTACGCACAAAAGCTCCCTGCCAAACAATTATAGAATGCTCTGATATGACAAGACGTAACGCGAATTTGCTTCTCCTACTTGCAGGCGCAGTTTGGGGCATGGGTTTCATTGCGCAAACAACAGCAATGGATGATATCGCGCCCTATACGTTTGTTGGTGCAAGGTTCATCATTGCAAGCCTGGTGCTCATTCCCTTTGCCATGTGGGAAACTAAACGCGCTGAACTCGCCTTACCACGAATTGCCTATCTTCAGTTTGTGATGATTGGTTTCGTTTTGTTTTTAGCAATGGGATTACAACAAGTTGGCCTGTTAACAACGACGGTTACCAATTCAGGTGTTTTAACCGGGCTTTATGTGATTTTCGTTCCTATACTAGCTTTGCTGCTTTACCGAACAATCCCGCACTTCATCGTGTGGCCAAGCGTTATACTGACCTTTACAGGTATATATATGTTATCAGGTGGCGCCCTCACCTCGCTTTCTTATGGCGACGTGCTAACCATTGCATGTGCTGCATGTAATGCGCTTCAAATGGTGTTCATCGCCCGTTATGCTATTAAATATAATAGACCCATGACTTTTAGCTTCTTGCAATTCTTATCCATAGCCGTTTTTGGAACCCTTGTTGCCATCACAACAGAACAAATCTCAATAGCCCCTTTAATGAACGCACTGCCTGAAATTTTATATGCAGGCATCTTATCAAGCGCGCTTGCATTTACCATCCAAGCAGTTGCACAGCGCTATACAACAGCACCGCAAGCTGCGATTTTCATGTCTACAGAAGTTTTATTCGCAGCATTATTTGGCGCGATATTCTTAGGCGAACGTATTGCTTTTATTGGATATATGGGCGGATTGTTAATCTTCATTGCGATGATCTTAACTGAAACCGTGCCCTTTATGAATTTCAAATCTTCAAAAAAATTAAGCCGTTCATAAACCGTTCAGGTTCGAAATTGTAGCTTAGTCTCACATTCAAAACATCATGCGGTGACGCATAAAATGTGAGGTAAGAACCATGAGCAATATTATAAAATCATTTATCATTGCAGCTTCAATCGCAAGCGTGACGTTATCAACAACAGCAACCGTGCAAGCGCATGATTTCCATAAAAGACATCATCATAAGCACGTCGTGAAAAAGAATAAAAATGATGCAGTTGTTTGGGGTATTATCGGCCTTGCTGCCGGTGCGATCATTGCAAATAGCGCAAACAACCATCGCAAAACGCGTGTTTACCAGCAGCCTGCTCCGCAAAGAGTATATCCTGGTGCAAATCACTATCCTGCGGCACCCGGCAAACACTATCGTACCCGCTCATATGTAAGTTACGAGCCATGGAGCCAAGGCTGGTATAATTACTGTTCGCAAAAATACCGTTCGTTCAACGCCAATAAAGGGACTTTCCGCGGCTATGACGGCAAAGACCACTTTTGCGTCGTTAAATAAAACCTAATTAAGACTGGTCAGGAATGGGTTTGATCGCCTCTCCTGGCCGATTTGTCCACCTGGGCCATGCCCACAAATAAAGCCAATATTGTCCCCAAGTGGAAGAACTTTATCACGTATCGAGTTCAGCAATTGTTGGTGATTTCCTCCCGGAAGATCTGTTCGGCCAATAGAGCCGGAAAACAACACATCTCCTACATGCGCAAATGCATTTTTTTCATTGTAAAAAATCACATGACCGGGCGCGTGACCAGGACAATGCAAGACACTAAATTTATGCCCCGAAAACGAAACTTCATCGCCCTCATGAAGCCATTTGTTGGTTGAGACGTTTTTCACATCCATCGTCACACCAAACATTTTAGCCTGATCTTCCAAACCTGATAACAGCGAAAGATCATCTTCATGCGGACCTAAAATATCAACGTTCAAATTTTCTTTGAGCTCTTCTGCACCGCCAGCATGATCAATATGCCCATGAGTAAGCCAGATGCCCGTGATCTTAAGTCCTGCTTCTTCAATCGCTTTTAAAATATGAGGTACATCACCACCAGGATCGACAACCACACCTTCTTTGGTGTCTTCATCAAACAAAATTGTACAATTTTGCTGAAATGGCGTGACTGGAACAATTATGGCACGAAGCTCAGACATGTAAAAACCCTTCAATTATGATGAGACTTATATTGCATATTATTAGAGCTTTCGTCAGTTGAAATCTCCATTCCCACCTCTGTTTTACATCACTAAATGGGAGCTTTCAGCAAAACCATGTATTTGCCATATTTATTATGTTAGCTATCTACATGTTTTAAAACATCAATAGGGGGAAATAATGGAATTAATGCCACTCATCATTCAAATCGTGACTGGAATTGTCGGCGGGCACGCCGTTAGCGGCGCGTTGAAACAAACAGCTTTAGGAACCATTGGTAGATCAATTGCAGGGGCGATTGGCGGCGTTGGTGGTACAGCAATATTAGCAAGCTTGGGTGCTGGCGATTTAACAAGTGCCATGGGTGCATTAGCAGGCAGCGCGATCAGCGGTGTTGCTGGTGGCGGGATCGTATCCGGAGGGATCGGCGCTATCTTGGGCATGTTGAAAAAATAAAACTCAAAAAAAAGGTGGCATCAG
>CAJQOR010000270.1 GCA_905479965.1 uncultured Rhizobiaceae group bacterium
GTGTGAATTTTAAGATTGTGCGCTAGCTTTGTATGTATCTATAGCATCTTGAAGGCTAACTCTATCCGCTAGCTCCATTATATGCTCAAGAGTTGGCACTTCGTCAAATGATCGTGTCGCAAACTTAAGCTGGCTATTACAAACGCGCTTGCCGTCCACTGTGATTGAACATTTGGAAACGACAAACCCCGAACCTTCGTGCTCTATTTTTGAATTGATCTGTAGCGTTTCGGAAGGATTTACAAATTGACGCATTTTGGCGGTGTCGACCGACATCAAAAATGGCATGACCTTGAATTCCGTTAAAGCCATATACAAAATGCCGGAAGCCTGAGCCATGCTTTCGATCAGAAGTACACCCGGCATTAAAGGCATGCCGGGAAAATGACCCTCAAAAATAGGGCTTTTTTCTGGAACAACAGATTTGATCACAATGCTTTGATCAGCAAAGTCTATGCTCTCCACGTGATCAAGCATTTGAAAATATTCTAAAAGCATTGTGTTAGACCTGAAGCAAACGTTTTAAATTAGTCTTTTGCAGCTCTTAGCTCATCAATTTTGCCGCAAAGATTTTTCAAGATGAAATAATCATCGGCGTTGGCTTTGCCGTCATTGATTTCTTGAGTCCACTGCTCAAGCGGCACTTTAATGCCAAATTCTTTATCAATAGCAAAAACGATATCCAAAAAGTCCAAGCTATCAATACCCAAATCATCAACAGTGTTACTATCTGGTGTGATTGTTTCTAGGTCGATCTCGCTGGTTTCAGCAATAATTTCTGCAACTTTGTTAAACGTCTCAGACACGGAATGGAACCTCATGTATTTTCGTATTTGTCGCGAAGCTATAGTGAACTACGGACAAAAAGCCAATGATTAATTGCACCAAGTAAAGATATTGAACAATTTCTCTTATTCTTTGTGCGTTTTGATATGGAAAAACCATAGAAAAATCTTTTCGTAAATAAATTGGCTTTTACATTTAATTGTGGTGGTACTATGAACGAAATACAGGGGTAGTACGCACATAGGCCAAATATATTATGTGTTATGAGAGATATAACTGGTGCTAATGCCAGAAAGATAAGGGAAATAGTATGTCTGAGCGCGAAAGCATGGAATTTGATGTCGTTATCGTAGGTGCGGGACCGGCGGGACTTTCTGCTGCAATTCGACTTAAACAGCTGGATGAAAATCTGTCTGTTGTGGTTTTGGAAAAAGGTGCGGAAGTGGGTGCGCACATCCTATCTGGTGCTGTGGTTGATCCTGTTGGGATTGATAAGCTTCTGCCAAATTGGCGTGAGGAAAGCGATCATCCGTTCAAGACAGAAGTTAAAGACGATCATTTCCTTGTTCTTGGACCTGCGGGATCAATCCGTCTACCGAATTTTGCCATGCCACCTTTGATGAATAATCATGGCAATTACATCGTTTCTCTTGGAAATGTTTGCCGCTGGTTAGGTGAGAAAGCGGAAGCGCTTGGGGTTGAGGTCTATCCAGGCTTTGCCGCTGCTGAAGTTTTATACGATGATAATGGCGCTGTCATCGGTGTTGCAACAGGTGATATGGGTATCGGTAAAGATGGCGAACCCGGGCCAAACCATGAGCCTGGTATGGAGCTCTTGGGTAAATATGTGCTGATCGGTGAGGGCGTTCGTGGATCACTTGCAAAGCAGATCATCAATAAATTGGACCTCAGTGCGGATCGCGAACCGCAAAAGTTCGGTATTGGAATTAAAGAGCTTTGGGAAGTTAAGCCTGAAAATCACAAACAAGGTTTGGTTCAGCACTCATTTGGCTGGCCACTTGATATGAAAACAGGCGGCGGTACATTCTTGTATCACCTTGAAGACAACATGGTTGCGGTTGGATTTGTTATTCACCTTAATTACAAAAACCCATATTTGTCGCCATTTGAAGAGTTCCAGAGATTTAAAACCCATCCAACGATTAAACCTACATTTGAGGGTGGTAAGCGGCTTTCTTATGGTGCTCGTGCAATCACTGAAGGTGGTTTTCAATCTGTGCCTAAGCTCACCTTCCCAGGTGGCGCATTGATCGGTTGTTCAGCTGGCTTTGTAAACGTTCCACGCATTAAGGGATCTCACAATGCGATGCTATCAGGCATGTTGGCAGCTGAAAAAGTTGTCAATGCATTGTCTGAAGGGCGTCAACAAGATGAGATCATCGAGTATGAAAACGAGTGGCGCGGATCTCAAATTGGGGATGATTTGAAAAAAGTGCGTAATGTGAAGCCACTTTGGTCTAAATTTGGAACAATTGTTGGTATCGGCCTTGGTGGACTGGATATGTGGTTGAACACACTTATCAAATGGTCACCATTTGGCACGATGAAGCACGGTAAGCCTGATTACGCGTGTTTGGAGCCAGCTAGTAAACATAAGAAAATTGATTATCCAAAACCAGATGGAGACGTAAGTTTTGATCGTTTGTCTTCGGTCTTTTTATCCAGCACCAATCATGATGAAGATCAACCAGTACATCTCAAACTTGGTGACGCAGATTTACAAAAGTCTTCCGAACTTGATGTGTTTGATGGACCTTCAAACAGATATTGCCCTGCTGGAGTTTATGAGTGGGTTGAAGATGAAGGTAAGCAAAGCTTTGTGATTAATTCGCAAAACTGTGTGCACTGTAAGACATGTGACATTAAAGACCCCAATCAGAACATCAACTGGACTGTGCCGCAGGGCGGCGAGGGGCCAATGTATCCTAATATGTAGAGTATCCTAATCAATAGGTTATTTAAGAATGGTGGTTGTGGGGTTTGCCCCACAACAAGTATTCCCAATTGAGGTCAAGTTGCACTTAGGCGGCTTTGGTCTTTATCGTTTTATCAAAGGATCGTTTCTTTTTCGCTGGCATGCCTGCGTAGATGCCGCTTTCATAATCACCTTCTTTAACAACAGCATTGGCTGCAATTACGGTTTTTGGTGCAAGATTAACCCCTGCTAAAATTCGTACACCTGAGAAAATCAACGCATCTTCACCGATTGTGATCTGTTTTTTGCGAATAGGCGCGTATTTAAGCGGGCCATCTGCATTATCGATGTCAAAGTCAAAGCTTATAAGTGATGTTTGATGGGCAATTGAAACATTGTTACCAATTTTGATGCCACCTTTGCCATCAAGATAGCAAGTTTCAAAAATCGCGACATTGTCGCCAAATTCGATTTCTTCCCAATAGGTTATGCGAACACCTGTTTCAAACAAAACGTTTTCACCGCATGATTTAGCCAAACGTTTTGCCCATAGATAACGCATTAAAATGCCTAGTTTCCAAGGCATTAGCTCTAAGAGTGGCCATGTCATTTTAAACAAAAATCGCGGTAAAACGGAAAAAATAGCATTTAGAACCGTAATGAGCGGTTTCAAAATTTGAAATAATTTACGTCCAGTCATGCAATCTATCTCCGAGTGATACCTAGCGTTTATGTGTTGCCAGCGTTAACTGTTGGATGAGATTAGACTACAGACGTCTTAATTGTTTTAGTATTTTGAGATTTTGGATTCAATTATGCTTAAAGAAATCTAAAATCGTTGGCTTACCCGCATCGGGAGCTTCTTCGGCAACAAAATGCCCACAAGAAAGCTGCAAATCTTGCAGGTTATCTGCCCATGGTTCCCATTCTTTGCGCGGTGCATCGGCCATATTTTTCAAAAACCCACTGCCGTAGATGACCAAAACCGGACATTGAATTTTTGCACCGTTTTGCTGATCTTCTCGGTCGTGATCAACATCTGTTGTGGCACCTGAACGATAATCAGCGCAGGATGCAGCGATCACATTGTTTGACCTAAATTGAGCTTTGTATTTTTCAATTGATTCTGGTGTGAGTTGAGATTGATCGTCCGCCCATCTTGCAAAAATATGCTCCATATAATGATCTGGCTCTGCCTTGATTAACGTTTCAGGCATGGGCGCAGGTTGAGCTAAGAAAGGCCAATGATATGTGCCAAGCGCATTTTGCCAGTCCATATTATCCCACACAGATAAAGTTGGAACGATATCGAGCGCGCAATAGGCTGTAACCTTGTCTGGGTAATCAAGACACATACGAAAACCAACGCGCGCGCCGCGATCGTGTCCCATCACTTGGAATTGTATATGGCCAAGCTCAGTCATTAGTTCGACAAGTATTTTGGCAATATTGCGTTTGCTATAAGCATAATTTGCTTCATCTGGAATGGGGCCTTGGCTTTCGCCATAGCCTGGCAAATCAACCACAATCACTTTGTGCGTCTTGGCAAGCTCAGGTGCAATATATCGCCACATATAAGATGATTGTGGATAGCCATGCAGTAACAATATGGGCGTGCCGCTGCCTTTGGTCCATGTGGCGAGATTAAGCTCAGAAACTTTGATAATCTCGTTTTCAAATCCAGAAATCATAAAGCTATACTCCCTATTAGAATATGAGATCGCATATTAGCAGCCACAAGCCTGTCGATAAAACCGCAGTGCCTGTGCCAATGGTAATGGATGTTGCAGCTAGTCTTTGCCCGGTGCCAAACTGCTGTGCAACGACCCAAGAGTTTATGCCGACAGGCAACGCCGCAATGGACACAAGGACGCGTGTCGTGAATTCTGGAACACCAAAGACGAGCGATAAACCCAAGACGATTGCCGGCATGAGCATGAGTTTAAAAGTGACCAGCACTAATGCGGGGGGGATTTGTCCAGAAACTCCATATCGCCGCGTGGCCATACCAACTGCAAAGAGTGCTAATGGACCAACTGTAGCGCTGAT
>CAJQOR010000271.1 GCA_905479965.1 uncultured Rhizobiaceae group bacterium
AAAACAAGATAGTCCTTTGGTATTTGTAACCGGTGCAAATGGTTTCATAGCTACTCATTGTATAAAACTTTTACTTGAAAAAAATTATCGAATTAGAGGTTCAGTAAGATCACTAAGCAAACCAATTACCCAAGAACTTTATAAAATTCATTCAAATGCAAAAAAAAATTTAGAATTAGTAGAAGCAGATCTAAATGATTTAAAGATATGGGAAAAAGTATTCAAAAATTGTGATATGCTTTTACATGTAGCTAGTCCAGTATTTGTTAAAGAACCTAAAGATCATGGAAAAGTTTTAAATTCCGCAATAAATGGAACTCAAAATGTAATAACGAATTTGTTCAATAGTTTATTTTACAAGCTATAATAAATGATAAAGGCCATGCCATCACAATTGGCGTGGCCTGATTTTTTATCAAAGACGTCCCATTGCCTTTAATTCCTGAAGTGCAGCTGCATCGCGCGCCGACACATCGGGGAATTCTGGATCCGAACCGACATCCTTGGTTACACGCCATGAACGTGCACATTTTTGACCTTCTGCCATTTTAGGCACAACACCGATAGACGGTGTATCATCAAGCTTAAATGCATCAGATGGTGCTTGGCCTGATTGAATTTCAATCGCAGATGTAATGCAAATGTCTTCAAATTTCATATCAGATACAACATTTAAAAGTTCCGCATCATCGATATAAACAATTGGAGCCGCTTCAAGTGATGAACCAATCCGCTTTTCACGACGTTCAACTTCCAATGCACCGGTGACAACGCGGCGAACTGTTTTTACCTTTTGCCATTTTTTTGCCAATTCTGCATCAATCCAAGACGCATCGATATCTGCAAATTGCTCCATATGAACAGAAACCGCATCTGGATAACGAGATAGCCAGCTTTCTTCCATTGTAAATGGCAACATCGGCGCCATCCAAGTCACCAAGCAATCAAAGATTTTGGAAATGGTCTGCAGCGTAGCTTTACGCTCAAGGCTCGATGGACCTTCGCAATATAGCGTATCTTTTCTGATGTCGAAATAGAACGCTGAAAGTTCAAGGTTCATGAAATTCGACAAATTAGAAAAGATCCGCTTGAAATCGAATTCATCATAGCCATCGCGCACCACTTCATCTAATTCCGCCAAGCGATGAAGCATTGAGCGTTCAAGCTCAGGCAAATCGGAATACGCGATCTCCTCACCTTCGTAATGAGACAGGGTTCCAAGCATCCAGCGAAGCGTGTTGCGCATTTTACGATAAGCATCAATTGAGGTTTTTAAAATCTCCGGTCCAATGCGCAAATCTTCAGCATAATCCGCTGATGATACCCACAGACGCAGGATGTCAGCACCTGATTGCTTGATAACTTCTTGAGGTGTGACCACATTACCCAAAGATTTCGACATTTTGCGTCCATCTTCAGCCATCACAAATCCATGGGTCAAGACAGCATCATAGGGAGCGCGGCCACGAGTTCCACAGCTTTCTAGAAGCGACGAATGGAACCAACCGCGGTGTTGATCAGAGCCTTCAAGATATAAATCTGCAGGCCATTTTAGATCATCACGTTCTTCAAGGCAGAACGAATGTGTTGAACCTGAATCAAACCACACGTCCAAGATATCGCGGACTTGTTCCCACGCACCTAGATTATCGACCATGCCATCTAAGAAGCGCTCTTTGGCGCCGTCTGCAAACCACGCATCCGCACCTTCTTCTCTAAAGGCGCTTTGTATGCGATCTGAAAGTTCATCAGATTTATCAAATTCAGGTCCAGGGATCACTTGGTTGGTTTCAGTGTTTCTAAACACACTAATTGGAACACCCCAAGCGCGCTGACGAGATAGAACCCAATCTGGTCGTTGCTCGATCATTGCGCGCAGGCGATTTTGGCCTGCTGCTGGCACAAAACGTGTCTCATCAATCGCTGCTAATGATGTTTGGCGAAGCGTGCCGGCATTTGATTGTGTGCCATCGCCGATCACACCATCTTTGTCCATATAAACAAACCATTGCGGCGTGTTACGGAAAATGATTGGTTTTTTTGAACGCCAAGAATGCGGATATTCGTGCTTGACGCGACCGCGCGCAAATAAGTTGTTTTCACCGATCAATGCCGTGATGACCGCTTGGTTGGCTTTACCCTTTTTCCCTTTATCATCAATGATGCGCACATCGCCAAAGCCTGGTGCTTGGTCTGTGTATGATCCGTCATCTGCAACAGTGAATGGGATTTCAGATGAAATACCCTGTGCTTCAATTTCATTGCGGCGTGCGACCCAGATTTCAAAGTCATCACGACCATGACCGGGTGCTGTGTGCACAAAACCGGTACCAGCGTCATCAGAAACGTGATCACCATCAAGCAGTGGCACATCAAATGAGTAAGCGTCATTAAAGCCGCGCAATGGATGCGCGCATTTCATAGACGCAAATTCTTTTGCAGTTACATCACGAACGCGCTTGAACTCAACTTTGGCTTTTTCGGCGCAGCTATTAGCCAATGCGTCAGCAAATACGAGCCTGTCGCCAGCTTGCGGGCCAAATTCCATTTCAGCGGACACAACTTCATAAAGACCGTAATTGATCTTAGATGAATAACAGATCGCGCGGTTACCAGGAATGGTCCAAGGTGTCGTTGTCCAGATAACAACTGAAGCATCAGCAAGGTCACCTGCACCATCAATGATTGGGAACTTTGCCCAGATCGTATCAGATTCGTACATCTCATATTCGATCTCAGCTTCGGCCAATGCTGTGCGCTCAACCACAGACCACATGATCGGTTTGGAGCCGCGATAGAGTTGGCCAGATTTTGCAAACTTCATTAATTCTGAGGCAATTTTTGCCTCCGCCGGAAAGTTCATCGTTTTATATGGTGTTACAAAATCACCTTCGACACCGAGGCGGCGGAATTCTTCGGTTTGCACACCAATCCAATGATCAGCAAAATCGCGACATTCCTTACGAAACTCATTGATCGGCACTTCATCTTTATCTTTACCCTTCGCACGGTACTGCTCTTCGATCTTCCATTCAATTGGCAGGCCGTGACAATCCCACCCGGGCACATAGTTTGAATCATATCCACGCATTTGGAATGAGCGTGTGATCATATCTTTTAAGATCTTGTTGAGCGCATGCCCGATATGCAAATTACCATTGGCGTATGGAGGACCATCATGCAGCACATATTTTGGACGGCCTTTGGATTGTTCGCGAAGCTTTTTGTACAGCTTCATGTCATCCCATTTTGCAATCCAATTGGGTTCCGCTTTTGGCAGACCTGCACGCATCGGAAAATCTGTTTTCGGCAAATTTAGTGTTTTTGAATAATCGAATGTTTCTTCAGTCATTTTATCGGCTTTATGATCGACAACGTTTTTAAACGTAAATGTTGCTTAAATTTAAATGAGAATAGCGTTTGCAACGCCCTTATCCCGGGACTCCAGATCGTTCTAGACGGAGGCCGGGCTAGTAATTCGAAATATTCGAATGCTCAAACCTGGTAACATAGACAGCAAAATAGATCTCTCTTAGCTTCGCTTTATCGCGTGGATTTGTGAGCGCTTCTTAAATGTTTTTGATCAACAAGAAAAGACTTATTGTCAGTTATCTTCA
>CAJQOR010000272.1 GCA_905479965.1 uncultured Rhizobiaceae group bacterium
TATTCCAGGATCTTTCATGGTCGCATTCTTAATCGTCAGCATGCTTGGCATGACTGTGAACATGAAAGATCCTGGAATAGCAAGGCCCACTAGAAGTCCTGAACGGATACCCAGTGCCCAAACCACACAGATCATAACCAATACAATCGCAGTCATAATAGAGGATTGTAATGAACCAAGCACTTCGTAGATAAAGCTAGACTGGTCAATCAAATAGTTGACTTTAACGCCTTCTGGCCAATCTTTGGTGAATTCACCAACAACTTCGCGAACCGTCGTATTGTTCTCAATAATGTTGGTACCAATACGTTTAACAACAGATATTGAAATCGCAGGTTCACCATTCACACGCGTAAAGCTGGAGGCTTGTTTATATGTTGGTAGAATTTGCGCAACATCACCTAAAGTGACAACACCTTCTCCATTTTGCTTGATCGGAATGGAATATACGTCTTCTGCACTTTCCAAAAGACCCGGCACTTTAACGTTAAAACGGCCTTGCCCATCATCAATAAAGCCAGCAGGCACCAATTGGTTATTCAGACGAACCGCATTGATAAGTTCAGTTTGTGTAATGTTGTAAGATTCAAGTTTGGAAAGGTCCAAGATGACTTCCAAAACTTCTTCGCGGTTACCGTTGAGCGTAGCTTCGCGCACAGTTGAGATTGATTCAACCTCATCTGACAACCGCGTTGCAAGACGCGTCAAAGTCCGTTCAGGAACCTGCCCAGAGAGCGTTACGATAATTGTCGGCTGTAACGCGAAATTTGTTTCGGCAATATTTGGCTCATCTGCATCTGCAGGAAACTCAGCTTTTGCTTTGTCGACTTTATCGCGGATATCCGCCAAAACGGTATCTTTGTCAGAATCGATGGTAAATTCTAGCACAGCAACCGCAACACCTTCGTTTGCAATGGCTGTGAGTTCTTTAAGACCGTCCAAACCACGCAACTGTGTTTCAAGCGGTCTGACGAGTAAACGCTCAGCATCACGCGGAGAAATACCTTGCTGTGACACGGTTACGAAATAAACCGGCACATCGATATCTGGGTTCGCTTCTTTTGGAACATTGAGATATGACGCGATCCCTGCAACAACAAGGACGATCATCAATGTCAAAACCGTTTTTGGCCTTGAGATAATGGCTTGAAGTGCACCAATCATGAATTTTTCTCCAGATCGCTAGGCTGTGCCCCAGTTAGAGTCTGCGCTGTTTGTTCCACTGCAATGACTTTTTGTCCCGCAGTGACATATTCCTGGCCCAGAGTGATGATTTTTAGCCCTGGGGTTAAACCACCAACCCACATAGTATCAGGCGTTTGAGCCAAAATTTGAACCGGTACGAATTCGACAACACTGTCTGCATTAATAGCGCGTACACCAATAGCGCCTTCATCGCTTAGTGTGAGCCATGATGATTGAACGCTATATGCTTGATCAGATTTAAGTGCGATTGCTGCGTCAGCGGTGATCCCGTCGCGAAGGGCACCGGTATCGTTGCGCATTTCGATCTCGACTTTAAATGTGCGGGTTTGTGCATCCGCGGTAGGGGAGATGAACTTGATTGCACCTGTGACCACTTGTCCTGAAACTAGACGAACCATCGCATTGTCACCAACATTAATCACGCTGACTTTGGCTTCTGAAACCTGACCAATGAAGTTCATAGGGTTGTTTTGAACGACAGTTGCGCAAACATCACCTGAATTTAGCAAGTTGCCAACTTCGGCAAGTGGATCTTGAACAATACCGGATGCTTTGGCGACAATTTTGGTCTTTTCCATTTCGCGCTCGGCCTGTTCAAGCTGGGCTTTGGCAGCATCCATAGCCGTTTGTAGGGCTAATAATCGTGAGTTGGTCGCATACCCTTGCTTTTTAAGCTCTTCATTGGCTTTAAAGTCAGTTTCAGCCTGTGCAAGTGTTGTCTTTGCTTGTTGGATTGCCGATTGACGCACACCAGCTTCTAAGGTGCATAGCAAATCGCCTTGCTTGACCGTATCGCCTTTGGTGACAAATCGTTTTTCAACCACACCATTGGTTTCAGAACGTATTTGAACCACAGCTTTTGCTTCTGTTCTGCCGCGCAAAGAAAGAGATTGTTCACGCTCCTGCGGGCTGATGGATACGTAACGAACCTGTTGCAAAGCAGTTGATGCATTTGCACGCTCAGCAGGAGGAGAGGTTGCATTGTCTGAGTTTTCTTGACCACCAATGATGATATCGCCTTGCAACATCCATCCGATGACGCCGCCTGCGATGAGCATTGCGACGATATGAGAACCTTTTAAACCGAAGGCCATGATTTACTCCATATTATTGTGCTGGTTCAAGTGCTTGGGAGGACACTTGAGCTAGTGATTCTAATTTTTCTCTATTTTCGACGAGGTATTTGAGACTGTTTTCTTGGCAAGAGTAGCCGTAATCGGCGATCCACTTTGTGCCTGCATGTTTTGTCTCATCACAGGAATCTTTGATAAACTTCAATTCTTCTTCTAATTGAGAAATCCGGTTATCAATCGCGTTTACCACAGTGCTACGCTCTAACATTTCAGCACACATTGCGATCAATAAGAATTCTGATTTGAATATATCCTTTTTAGGGGCTTCGGACATGTGGGAGACCAATTCAAGCCGACCTTTATCGGTGATCGAATACACTTTCCGTGCAGGTTTCCCAGGTTCTCGTTCTTCATGAGACGTTAAGCACCCTTCAACCTCCAGCTTACTTAATGCCGGATAAATTGAACCAAAGCTCGCATCGACGAAATAGGCATAATGTGTGTCTGACGACATCTTTTTGATCTCGTAGCCAGTTGCTTGCCCAAAATTCAAAATAGCGAGACATAGTGTTCTAATGTTCATTCAAAACCCCAATGAGTGGATATATAACTTGGACATATATCACTTCGATATATGTCTTGCAATAATAATATCCAAAAAACATATATCGAAAAAGAATATGCCTAATGGATACAGCTCTCTTAACTTCTGTTACGCAGAGCACTGCAAAAAGGATTTATCAAATAGGATTTTTATTTAGGTTTCTGAAATTTCAGGAATTTATCTTGGCGAACATCATAAAGTTTACCAGTTTCTTTGGTCTCTTCAGAACACAAAGGGATGAGTTTTTCCGCAACACTTTGTGCTGTGGGCAGAGTTTCAGGCTTTTCACCCGGCATGGCTTGCGCGCGCATACGCGTTCGTGTGGTACCAGGGTTGGCGCAATTCACACAGATTTTGGTATCTTCAAGTTCTGCTGCCCATACACGAGATAGACT
>CAJQOR010000273.1 GCA_905479965.1 uncultured Rhizobiaceae group bacterium
ATTGACGGGTCAAAACATGAAATGTCGCCAGAACGATCTATCGAAATTCAAGGGCTTTTGGGCTCTGATATTCAAATGCAGCTTGATGAATGCATCGCGTTGCCTGCAAAAAAATCTGAAGTTGAGCGTGCAATGGAATTGTCCCTTAGATGGGCTGAGCGGTGTAAAACAGCTTTTGGTGACCAGCCGGGCAAAGCCATGTTTGGTATCGTTCAAGGAGGTGATTTTACCGATCTGCGTATTAAATCAGCCGAAGCACTTAAATCGATGGATTTAAAAGGCTATGCGATTGGCGGTTTGGCTGTTGGCGAGCCGCAAGCTGTGATGCTTGAAATGTTGGAAGCGACTTGTCCTGTGTTACCTTCAGAAAAACCACGTTATTTGATGGGTGTCGGAACACCTGAAGACATTTTGCGCTCAGTTGCGCGCGGTGTTGATATGTTCGATTGCGTCATGCCAACGCGAGCAGGGCGTCATGGCCAAGCATTTACACGCTTTGGCAAAATCAACTTTAAAAATGCGCGCCATGCTGAAGATACTCGCCCCATAGATGAGCAATCCGATTGCGCCGCATCATCTGATTATTCGCGCGCCTATATCCACCACCTGGTGAAATCAGGTGAGGCATTGGGTGGTATGCTTTTGACTTGGAATAATCTGGCTTATTACCAATATCTCATGGCTGGTATTCGGCAAGCCATTAGTGATGGATGCTTTGACGCATTTGCGGAAAAAACTCAGGAAGACTGGGCTAGAGGCGATATTGATCCAATGTAAGCTATTTGGCTTAAAAATGTTTCTTTTTCGCCAGTCTGTCTTCCCAGTCGTATGATGACTTGATGATCTCTTCTAGATCATCGTGTTGGGCTTCCCAGTCGGTAAGCGATTTTATCCGCGTCGTATCAGCAGTAATAGAGACAATATCACCTTCACGGCGCGGCGCTTTGTGGATATCAAAGTCCTTACCGGCAATTTCGACAACGGTTTTTAAAACATCCATGACGGAAAAGCCTTTGCCATAACCGCAATTCGCAACCATTGAGCCGCCTTCGCCGCGCAGTTTATCGAGCGCTGCAAGGTGGGCACTTACAAGGTCGCTGACATGGATGAAATCACGAATACAGGTTCCATCTGGTGTATCGTAATCGGTGCCAAATACGTCAATATGATCACGTTTGCCGGCTGCTGCTTCACATGCAACCTTGATTAAGCTCATCGCACCTTTTGTCGATTGGCCAGTGCGTCCTTTTGGGTCTGCACCCGCTACATTGAAATAACGCAATGCTGAGAAGTTGAAAGTATCATGTGCATTCGACGTATCTTGCAACATACGCTCGGTCATCAGCTTTGAATGACCGTAAGGTGACTGCGGTCGCAATGCGACATCCTCTTGCACGGGTTTTGGAGAAATTGGCGTGCCATAAACTGCAGCCGTTGATGAAAACACCATTGCCTCAACACCGCATTCCAAAGCTGTTTGGATAAGGCCTTGTGAATTCACGGTGTTGTTTTTGTAGTAATAAAGTGGATTTTCGATGGATTCTGGAACTGATATTGAACCAGCAAAATGCACAATTGCATCGATCTTATGTTCCTTGATGATTTTTGCTACGCTATCACGATCGGCAATATCAATTTCGTAGAACGGAACTTCTGGTGGAATAGCCCAACGGAAACCGCTGGACAATCTATCGACGATGACCGGAGTTTCTCCACGGTCAAGTAATGCCCACATCATGTGGCTTCCAATGTAACCGGCACCTCCAGTTATCATAATCGGCATTGTAACGCTCCAAACTTAATTTCATAGTTGTGAGCAATATAAGTCTTAGTTCTAAACGCTGATTTAAAAGTCGCGCTAAAATAATGCTATGATGAATAAGCCGTTAATTCTCTCACTCTGATGTGGTTTACGAGAGGCGATTGAATTAGAAGGTTGCTTGTTCGAAGCGATATGCTTAATACATTTGCTTGCGGAATAAACGGGCGTATTTAACAAAAAGGTGTTTGCTGCGGTGATTGATAGCAAAGTGATTGATGTCTCAGACGAAGATATTTTGAAAATATGCCGAGATGCCATCGTCTCTGAAGCGAATGCATTGCTGGATTTCAGCAAGAAAATTGACGATAAAATTTTAAAGTCGCTCCATTTGATTAAAAATTCCACCGGTCCATTGGTTGTTGTTGGAATTGGTAAGTCAGGCCTAGTCGCGCGTAAAATATCTTCATCCTTCTCATCGATTGGTCAGCCATCATTGTTCTTACATGCGGCTGAAGCTAGTCACGGTGATTTGGGGCAAATCAGCAAAGATAGTGTTGTGCTTGCGTTGTCAAATTCGGGTGAAACCTCAGAGCTGTTCCAGGTTATGAGCTTTTGTTTAGAATATGATATTCCAATTATTTCGATCACGGCAAATGATGATAGCACTCTGGCAAAAAGCTCTGAAATTGCCATAACTTATGGCAAACTTGAAGAAGTGTGCCCAAATGGGTTAGCACCAACGACGACGACGACTTTAAGCCTTGCGATTGGTGATGCGCTGGTGGTGGGATTGATCAATATGATTGGTTCCGAGCCAGAAGACTTTCATAAATATCACCCAGGTGGAAAGCTCGGCGCTAAGTTTTTAAAAGTCGCAGATCTTATGCATATCGATGACGCTTTGCCGATTGTCTCGCTGGATACTCCCATGTCTGACGTTGTGATCACCATCTCTGAAAAATCATTAGGTATGGCCGTTGTCATTGTAGATAACAAAATTCACGGAGTGATTTCCGATGGTGATTTACGCCGTAACGCAAAGAATTTATGGAACTTGAATGCATCAGAAGTCTGTTCTGTAAACCCAATCACAGTAAATGCCGCGCAATATGCAACTCAGGCGCTTCAGCTTATGAATAGCCGCGAAATCACCTGTTGCATTGTTGCCAATGAAGACAACGAGCTTAGCGGTGTTCTGCATATTCATGATTGTTTGCGCGCAGGAGTAACTTCTTGAAAACGACGATTTTAATTCCCGCCCGTTATGCGTCAACGCGATACCCGGGCAAGCCACTTGTCGCACTTAAAGGTTCTGATGGGGTGTCTAAAACTCTGATCCAACGTTCTTGGGAAACTGCTAAGGCTGTGTCCAACGTTGAAAATGTGTTTGTGGCGACCGATGATGGGCGTATCAAAGAACATGTTGAAGCCTTTGGCGGACAAGTGATCATGACCAGCGAGACCTGCGCCAATGGCACCGAGCGTTGTGCAGATGCTTTGCAATATCTTGACGAAACACCAGAGATAGTTGTGAACTTGCAGGGTGATGCGCCTTTAACACCGCACTGGTTTGTTGAAGATCTCATTGAAAAAATGGCAAATGATCAAAGTTTTGGTGTTGCGACACCCGTTTTGCGTTGTGATCAGGAAACATTTGATAACTTCAAGAGTGATCGTGCTGCTGGGCGCGTGGGTGGTACTACTGCAGTTTTTGATCAAAGTGGCAAAGCGCTTTATTTCTCAAAAGAAGTAATCCCATTTGTTCCAGAGGGTGCGCTGCAAGAACTAGTTCCAGTTTTCCATCATGTTGGTGTTTATGCGTATCGCCCGAATGCGCTAGCGCAATATATGACGTGGCCGGAAGGTGTTTTGGAGCGTAATGAAGGTCTTGAGCAGTTGCGGTTTTTGGAAAATGGTGAAAGCGTTGCGTGTGTTGAAGTTGATGCAAGAGGCCGAGTGTTTTGGGAACTCAACAACCCCGTTGACGTCGCACGTATTGAAAGCGTCTTATAAAGGTATGTCATGACAAATTCAGCAAAGCAGTTCAAAGTTGGTGATATCGAGATTGGAAATGGTCTGCCGTTTTCCATTCTTGCAGGCCCGTGCCAAATCGAAGGGTTGGATCATTCTTTGTTCATGGCCGAAAAAATTGCAGCCGCATGCGACAG
>CAJQOR010000274.1 GCA_905479965.1 uncultured Rhizobiaceae group bacterium
CGTTTTGTTGTCGATAATCTAAGCCAAGATGGCGAAGGTGATTTTGGCGTTGCATTGTCAGATATAAGCTTCTCTGTCCGCGCGGGTGAAATATTTGGTATTGCGGGCGTTGCAGGTAATGGGCAAAATGAGCTTCTCATGGCACTCAGCGGCGAAATACCAACCGCAAATGCAGCCACAATAAAACTGGATGGTAAATCTGTTGCAGATCAAAACATTCTTCAAAGACGTAAGCATGGATTGTGTGCAGTCCCCGAAGAGCGAAACGGACATGCAGCCGTTGTTGATTTCAGTCTATCAGACAATGCACTTTTAACCGCTCGTGACCGGATGAACTTATCTAGCAACGGCCTGATTAAACTGGCTGAGGCACACAAATATACAAAAGACATAATATCGACCTTTGATGTTAAAACCACCGGAGCAAACTCACCTGCCGGATCACTTTCAGGCGGTAACTTGCAAAAGTTTGTTGTTGGGCGCGAGATCATGCAAAATCCAGATGTTCAGCTTATTTCACAGCCGACATGGGGTGTTGATGCGGGAGCTGCTACTGCAATCCACCAAGCCATTGTTGATTTGGCTGGAAACGGCTCAGCAATCATAATCATCTCCCAAGATCTCGATGAGCTCCTAGCAATCTGCGATGAGATGGCTGTCATCAACGAAGGTAAACTGTCAAAAACCCTCAAGGTAGGCGAAGCATCTGTTGACGAGATTGGCCTGTTAATGGGCGGTGTCCATGGTGACCCTAATACAAACCAAGACAGTGTGGAGAACGCGCATGCTCATTGAGTTGGAAAAACGAAAAGAGCCAAGTCAAACAATGCTCTATCTCACGCCGGCCATTGCCGTATTAGCAACAATGATAGTCGGCGGAATACTCTTCACACTTATCGGACATAATGGCTTTGCGGCTGTGAAAGAGATTTTCATCACGCCTGTGATTGATACACATAAATGGCAGGATTTAGGTATTAAAGCAGCACCACTCATCCTCATCGCTGTCGGGCTTTCCATTGGGTTTCGTGCAAATGTGTGGAATATTGGCGCAGAAGGTCAGTATATTGTTGGTGGTTTAGCTGGCACCGGGATTGCCCTGCTAACTTGGGAATTAGAAGGCTGGTGGATACTACCGCTCATGTGTATTGCAGGCGCAATTGGTGGCGCGCTCTACGCTTCAATCCCAGCTTTTTTAAAAACCAAACTCAACGTCAACGAGATCTTATCTAGCCTCATGCTAACCTATGTCTCGGTTCAGCTTTTATATTACTTAATGCGTGGTCCCTGGAAAGATCCTGAAGGGTTTAACTTCCCGCAAACAAGACTTTTCAATGATTCTCAGATCCTGCCAGAAATCACACCAGGAACAATTGTGCATTTGGGGGTACCGCTCGCTTTTATCATTGCCATTATCGCATGGTTTGTAATGAGTAAATCAATCTTTGGCTTTCAAATTCGCGTTGTTGGCTCCGCCCCTGCAGCCGCACGTTATGGCGGTTTTAGCGCCAAACGTACTATATGGATGGCAATGCTCATTGGTGGTGGATTTGCTGGCCTTGCAGGAATATTTGAAGCAGCAGGCCCCTTCCAACAAATGGTTCCGCAATTTCCTACAGGATATGGCTTTACCGCAATTATCGTTGCTTTCTTGGGGCGCTTACACCCGATAGGTATTATTCTTGGCGGATTGGTTTTGGCAATCTCTTATGTTGGTGGCGAGATCGCTCAAACATCATTAGGTCTTCCAAATGCTGCAGCAGGCATATTCCAAGCTATGATGCTGTTCTTCTTACTCGCCACAGATATTTTGGTTAAATATCGACTCAAGCTTAATATTGCCAATCAAGCAGGAGATGCATCATGAATGATACGATTATCATTTCCATCATCATGACAGTGGTCGGTGCTTCAACACCCATTCTTCTGGCAGCGCTCGGAGAACTCATTGTTGAAAAAAGTGGCGTGTTAAATTTAGGCATCGAAGGAATGATGTTAATTGGTGCGGTTGTTGGCTTTGCTGTAACATTAACAACAGGATTTCATCTGCTTGGCATCCTCATTGCGATGCTCGCCTCAACGCTATCTGCGATGCTATTTGCTTATCTGACATTAACACTAACCGCAAACCAGGTGGCGACGGGCCTTGCGCTGACGATATTTGGCATTGGCATTTCATCTCTTATGGGGGAACCCTATGTCGGAAAAACCATTGAAATATTCAGCTCTTGGTTCCCAGAATCCCTTGCCGAGCATCCGCAACTGCGGGTGATTTTTGGATATAGCCCACTGGTTTATCTGTCTTTGATACTCACCGTTTCAGTCAGCTACTTTTTAAAGAAAACACGAGCTGGGCTCATTCTGCGCGCTGTTGGCGAATCCGATTTATCCGCCCATTCCATCGGTTACTCCGTCATCGGAGTGAGATATGCAGCTGTTGCATTTGGTGGTGCGATGGCTGGCCTTGCGGGATGTTATTTCTCGCTTGTGCTTACCCCGCTTTGGTCGGAAGAATTAACCGCAGGTCGTGGTTGGATCGCATTGGCATTGGTGGTCTTTGCCGCTTGGAAACCATCACGACTATTATTTGGAGCATATCTGTTTGGCGCGATCATGACATTAGAATTGCATGCAAAAGCAGCTGGTTTTTCATTTATTGCACCCGAACTACTTGCGGCAATGCCGTACCTTGCTACAATCGTAGTGCTCGCACTTATCTCGCTACGTAAATCATCCGGTTTGGCAGCACCTGCATGCTTAGCAAAACCGTTTAAACCATCAACATAACTATAAATTTAAATGGAGAGACATCATGAAACTAATTTCAAGACGTAACGTCCTTAAGTCCGCTGCTGCGGCGAGTACATTACCTCTACTTGGCAAGTCAGCATTTGCTATGGATCCGGTTAAGGTCGCATTTGTATACCTTGGACCAATCGGTGACCACGGCTGGACATATGCGCACGAACAAGGCCGCCAAGCTGCGATTACCAAATTTGGCGATGCTATTGAAACAACAATTGTTGAAAACGTTGCAGAGGGTCCAGATTCAGAGCGTGTTATTCGTCGTCTTGCAGAAGAAGGCAATGATCTTATCTTCACATGTTCATTTGGTTACATGAACCCAACGCTTAAAGTTGCAAAACGCTTTAAGGACGTAAAATTTGAACACGCAACTGGCTATAAGCGCGCGCCAAACATGGCAACATATAATACCCGCTTCCACGAAGGTCGTGCTATCTGCGGAACAATTGCAGGTCACATGTCTGAAACTGGCACAGCTGGTTACATTGCCTCATTCCCAATTCCAGAAGTGGTTATGGGCATCAACGCATTTACGCTTGCCGCACAAAAAATCAACCCGGACTTTAAGACAAACGTTCTTTGGGTGAACAGCTGGTATGATCCGCCAAAAGAAGCAGATGCAGCAACTGCATTGATCGACCAAGGTGCCGACATCATCACTCAGCACACAGATAGCCCTGCTGCACTTCGTGTATGTGAAGAGCGTGATCTGTTAGCATTTGGCCAAAGCTGGGACATGACATCATTTGCGCCTAAAGCGCATTTGACAGCAATCATGGATATTTGGGGTCCTTATTACATCGACCGCATTCAAAAGGTCATGGACAAGAAATGGGAAAGCGCTGACACCTGGTGGGGCTTTAAAGAAGGTATCGTTGCACTTGCACCATACAATGAGCGTATTCCGGCAGAAGTTGTTGCAGAAGCTGAAGCGATTAAGGCTGGTATCATTGATGGATCATACGATGTGTTTACCGGCCCTATTAAAGATCAGTCAGGTGAAGTTCGTCTTGCAGAAGGCACGCTTTCAGATGGCGATCTTTTATCAATGGATTGGTATGTTGAAGGTGTACAAAGCTAATTCGATTTAAGGACACAAATGCCATTCGCAATTCTTTTGCGGATGGCGATTTTAGTTTTCTGGAAGGCATAGAATGAGTGTTTTAATACTGCGTGGGCGAATTCTTAGTTTTACGTCAGAACCAAAATCGCTCGATGACCATGGGAGCTACATTTATGCTGAAGATGGAGCACTCGCATTATCAAATGGTCTGATCATCGCGCGTGGTGACTTCACTGATATCACAACACAATACCCTAATGCTGATATCAAAGATCACCGCCCTCACCTTATTCTACCCGGCTTTATCGACACCCACGCACATTTTCCGCAAATGCAAGTCATTGGTTCCTTTGGCGCCAAACTTCTAGACTGGCTCAACAAATACACCTTCGTTGAAGAGCAAAAGTTTGCCGACCCTGCGCACAGCGCTAGAATTGCCACACTATTTTTCGATGCAATGCTGCGACATGGGACAACAACAGCGGTTGCTTATTGTTCAGTTCATAAAACATCGGCAGATGCTTTTTTTACACAAGCACAAAAACGAAATTTACGCATGATTGGCGGCAAGGTTATGATGGACCGCAATGCGCCGGAAACATTGTGCGACACCCCTCAATCTGGCTATGATGACACCAAAACCCTCATCGCAAATTGGCATGGTGTCGACAGATTAAGCTATGCGATCACACCAAGATTTGCGATTACATCAACACCAACCCAATTGGAAATGGCACAAACACTTATGCATGAGCATCCTGAATGCTACATGCAAACACATTTGTCGGAAAATCTTGCTGAAATCGAATTTACCAAACAGCTTTATCAATCCGCGCAAGATTATCTTGAAGTTTATGAAATGTATGACCTTTTGGGCGACAAAAGTCTGTTTGGTCATTGTATTCACTTAACGGACCGCGAAAAAACATCAATGGCTGAAACGGGCTCCGTGGCTGTATTTTGCCCAACATCAAATCTGTTTTTAGGCAGTGGCTTGTTCGATTTCGATGGTCTTCGTGACGTTGGGGTCAGAACCTCAGTTGCCACAGATATTGGCGGCGGAACCAGTTATTCAATGTTAAAGACAATGGATGAAGCTTATAAAATTTTGCAGCTTCGTGATCAGATTTTATCCCCGTTACGTTCATTTTACATGATGACATTGGGCAATGCCAAAGCACTAAGTTTATCGGATAAAATCGGCACGTTGGACATCGGAACAGAAGCAGATATTACGGTTCTAAACGCGCAAGCCACACCTGCGATGAAACTACGTTATGAAACTGTCAGCTCGCTATCAGAAGAGCTTTTCATGTTACAAACCATGGGCGATGACCGCGCAATTTCTGCCGTTTATGTAGGTGGTCGACCGAGCCACCCCGATCATTAGGACTTTTCGGCGAGCTTTAGCGCAAGCTTATTTTGTTGCTCAATAAGTTTGGGTAATTCCAAACTTGTAAGAACACCATCTCTAACAATCTGTTTGCCTTCGACAAAAAGATCACGAACATCAAACGGACCACACAATATCAGCGCGGCCACAGGATCCCATGAACCCGCAGCACCTAGTCCTGAGACATCCCAAATAGCGATATCTGCACGTTTACCAACTTCTATTGATCCGCAATCAACACGGTTTAATACTTGCGCACCGCCCAATGTCGCGATCTCAAGCGCCTCACGAGCAGCCATAGCATCAGCACCATTTTGAACACGCTGTAACAACATAGCTTGACGCGCTTCTGAAAGAAGATGAGCACTATCGTTAGACGCAGAACCATCAACGCCCAATCCCACTTTAACACCCTTATCTCTCATGGAACGAACTGGTGCGACACCTGATCCCAACCGGCAATTTGAGCAAGGGCAATGCGCGACACCTGTTTTAGTTCGTGAAAACAG
>CAJQOR010000275.1 GCA_905479965.1 uncultured Rhizobiaceae group bacterium
CGGGTGACGAGGGAGAAGATTTGTATGCAAGTGGGTCGAGAGGTAGCGGAAGATCAGCCAGTAAGGATCCAAAAGGAGGTGAAAAATCGAGAACTCCGGTATTAGATAATTTCGGAAGGGATCTCACAAAATTTGCAGAAGATGATAAGTTGGACCCAATTATTGGGAGGGAAAAAGAAATTGAAAGAGTAGCTCAGGTACTAAGTAGAAGAAAAAAGAACAATCCTATTTTAATAGGCGAACCAGGCGTTGGTAAAACAGCTATCGCAGAAGGTTTATCTTTGCGCATCATCAATGGCGATGTTCCAGAATCTTTGAAAGATAAACGTCTCATGGCGTTGGATATGGGTGCGCTGATTGCTGGTGCGAAATATCGTGGTGAATTTGAGGAGCGACTGAAATCTGTCCTAAATGAAGTGCAGGCAGAAGCTGGGCAAATCATTCTTTTCATTGATGAAATGCATACTTTAGTCGGTGCAGGTAAAGCCGATGGCGCAATGGATGCATCCAATTTGTTGAAGCCTGCTTTGGCACGTGGCGAATTGCATTGTGTGGGTGCGACAACGCTTGACGAATATCGCAAACATGTTGAAAAAGATGCAGCCCTTGCACGCCGTTTCCAACAGGTTTTAATCAATGAACCTACCGTTGAAGATACGGTTTCAATTTTGCGCGGACTTAAAGAGAAATACGAGCAGCATCATAAAGTTCGCATCAGTGATCGTGCGCTTGTATCCGCGGCGACTTTATCTAACCGTTATATTACAGATCGGTTTTTACCCGATAAGGCTATTGATTTGATGGATGAAGCCGCAGCACGTTTGCGCATGCAGGTAGATTCTAAACCCGAAGAGCTTGATGAACTTGATCGTAGAATTATTCAATTGAAGATCGAACGCGAAGCTTTGAAAAAAGAAGACGATGATGCAACAAAAGAGCGGCTCTTAAATCTTGAAGAAGAATTGTCGGGTCTTGAAGAAACCTCAACGGCTTTAACTGCCAAATGGCAATCTTAAAAGCAAAAGCTTGGTGTGGCTGCTGATTTAAAACAGCAGCTTGAACAAGCACGCAACCAGCTTGAGATTGCACAAAGAAATGGTGAATATCAAAAAGCTGGCGAATTGACCTATGGCGAAATCCCTGCATTGGAAAAGCAGCTTTTAGATGCTGAAAATCGCGAGGAAAGTGCCGTTGCCAGCATGGTGGAAGAGGTTGTTACACCTGATCACATTGCGCATATCGTTTCGCGCTGGACGGGCGTGCCAGTTGATAAAATGCTTGAAGGTGAACGCGATAAACTTTTACGTATGGAAGACGAATTAGCAAAACGTGTGATTGGTCAGGGTGAAGCCGTACACGCAGTGTCTCGAGCTGTTCGCCGGGCACGTGCGGGATTGCAAGATCCAAACAGGCCAATCGGTTCGTTTATGTTCTTAGGGCCAACAGGTGTTGGTAAAACTGAGCTGACCAAGGCTTTAGCTGAGTTCTTGTTTGATGATGAACAGGCGATGGTTCGCATTGATATGTCTGAATATATGGAGAAGCATTCCGTTGCACGCCTTATCGGGGCGCCTCCTGGATATGTTGGTTATGACGAAGGTGGTGCTTTAACGGAAGCTGTTCGTCGCAGGCCTTACCAGGTTGTTTTATTCGATGAAGTTGAAAAAGCCCACAGCGATGTATTCAATGTGCTTTTACAGGTTCTTGATGATGGGCGTTTAACCGATAGTCAGGGTCGAACTGTTGATTTCAGAAATGTCTTGATCATTATGACATCGAATTTAGGTGCCGAATTCCTCGTGAATTTGAATGAGGATCAAGACGTCGATGTTGCTCGAGATGATGTCATGTCAGTTGTTCGTACAGCTTTCCGCCCGGAATTCTTGAACCGCTTGGATGACACAATCTTGTTTCATCGCTTAAAACGACAAGATATGGGCGCAATCGTAGATATTCAGTTGCAACGTTTGTCGAAGCTTCTGGCAGAACGAAAAATTACGATCAAGCTGGAAGATGAAGCGCGGACTTGGTTGTCTGATAAAGGATATGATCCGGCATTTGGAGCGCGTCCGTTAAAACGGGTTATTCAAAAGTATCTTCAGGATATGCTGGCTGAAAAAATTCTTGGCGGTGAAATCCATGACGGCTCGAGCCTTGTTATCACCAATGGGTCTGATCGATTAAATGTTTATGTGCGAAAAGATGATCAACAATCTGCAGCATAAATAGAGAATAAGATCGAATCACTTTAAGATTGGGCCAGTTAACAGCTGGCCCTTTTGTTTTGGAGATGGTTTTATGAACCGCGATGAATTTAATGCTTTTTGTTCAAAATTACCGGTTACAACCCATGTCGTTCAGTGGGGTGGTTCTGATGTCTGGAAAGTTGGAGGAAAAGTCTTTGCCATTGCTGGCTGGGAGGATGATGCCAATTTCACGCGAGTGACTTTTAAAGTCTCAGATTTAGCGTTTGATATCTTAAAAGAACAGCCGGGCTTAAGGCCTGCACCTTATTTGGCGCCGCGCGGTGCGAAATGGATACAGCATTTTGAAAAACCGGGCTTAGATGAAGACGCGCTTTGTGATTATCTCACAGAATCACATCGTTTGATCAGTCTCAACTTAACGAAAAAGCTGCAAAAAGAGCTTGGTTTGAACCAGCCAGATTAATTGCTGGCGAGTTCAGTTGCGTCTTCATCGATATCCAGTAGTGAATTTAATTTCTGGCGTTCGAGATGGAACTGATCCAAAGCTTCAGCCTTTAATGTTTTTCCACCTGGTAGCCGAACGCGCAAAGGGTCAACTTTAGTGCCGTTTACGATCAATTCATAATGCAGGTGCGGACCGGTTGATAAACCAGTTGATCCAATATAACCAATAACTTGACCTTGTTTTACGCGTGCGCCAGGGACCACGCCACTGGCAATCTTTGATTGGTGCGAATAAGATGAGACATAGCCATTTGCATGTTGAACTTTGGTCTGTTTTCCATAACCACCTGAATGCCAGCCTGCTTTTTCAACAACACCATCTCCAGCTGCCAATATTGGGGTGCCCCGCGGTGCCGACCAATCCACCCCAGAGTGCATTCGTCTGCGGCCTGTGATTGGGTGGCGTCTCATGCCAAAGGCTGAACGAAATTTTGCTGTTGGTACAGGATTTCTAATTAAAAACTGACGGGCGCTGCGACCTTCTTCATTATAGTAATCAACCGTATCATCTTCAGGATGTGAAAATCTGTAGAATTTTGTGAGATTGCCACCAAAGTTTGCGGAAATAAATAACAATTCTGAATTTTCAGACGCCACATCTTCATCATTTGAAACTGAGAAGAATGCTTCAAGGCGATCAGATGGTTTAACCCTTGCTCTGAAATCAACACTTGCGGCCATCATGCGAATGAGTTGCTTGATCATGTCGGGCGTCATTCCATAGGAAAGGCCTGCTTGATAAATAGCGTCATAAACACGTGGCATTTTTGCTGGCTGCGGTGCAATTTCAGGCGAATCTTCCAAAAGTGCTGCGATGCTTGGCGAATAAACAGGTTCTTCAGCTAGTACATAGCGTCCGCGATCGTTTCGCGCACCAGTGACAAGATGTTTGTTTTGCTCATAAACAGACAGCCGCATGATTTGCGTATCTTCTTCTGATTGTTCAACTCCAATGCGCAATGACATGCCTGGTTCTAGATTATTTGTATCTACTTCCCCTGAAAGCAGATCTTCATAGATTAGAATTTGCTCTTCTAAATACCCAGCGTCTGCCAATATTGCACTTAATTTGCTTGGGGAACGCACTGTTTGAATGTCTTCATGAAAGTCAGTTTTCTTACTTTCGATAGGTGCGTAGGATGCAATGGACACATTTTCTGCAACGACGCGGGCGTTGATCCCAGCGGTAAAATCAAAAATGGATGTTGGCTGATCACCAAATCTGCGTGGATCCACATAATGAAGTGCTGCAATTTGGCTATCTTGTCCAATCAGAACAGAGCCATTTGTGCGCACGGTTTCTTCTGCTTCATCCACTGTCATTGAGGCGGCAAAACCGTATCTGTTATCTTCAAGGGGAAATTCCAACGTCCGCAATGATATTTCAGAATCAATCTTAGCGCCGTAAATCGCACCCGATGAT
>CAJQOR010000276.1 GCA_905479965.1 uncultured Rhizobiaceae group bacterium
ACTTGTCCCGTTTTCATAATCACCAGCTTTACCTTTCGCATAAAGGTCCTGCACATCGCCACCTGCGCAGAAGGCTTTTTCACCCATTGCATCAATCAACACCAATTTCACATCTTTATCAGCTGCCCAATTTTGTAAAGCCGTTTCAATTTGCAATGCCATATCATGGGACAGCGCATTGAGAACTTTTTCACGGGTTAGCGTTATATGTCCAAGGCATTCTTTTTTTCTTATGCTGATATCACTCATGGGACTACTTCTAATATTTGTTGAGATTGCGTGCAATAATCTGGTGCATGATTTCGCTTGTAACTTTTATAAACCGGTACATAAGAAATTCGTAATTTGTTTTTCGCCGCGTTCAAAATCCATTTTTGCCCGGCCTTTCAACCATATTTGAATACCAGTAAATCAGATCGGCGAATTTGAAGAGTTGAAACATTTTCTAAGATCTGATATTAATTTAACGAACGTTCATTTAATTAGCAAGGTGTTTTTATGGCGCGTATAGCCGGATCAGATGGTGAAGTCACAAGAAGTGAGATTAGAAAGGTCAGCCTTGCTCTCTTTGCGCAGTATGGATATTCCGCTGTTTCTATGCGCCAGATCGCAAGTCAGGTTGGTGTGCAAGCCAGCGCGATTTATCAGTATTATCAAAACAAGCAACAGATATTGGTAAGTCTATTGCAAAATCACATGGATGGTTTGCTCAAAGCTTGTCATGAAGAACTAATTCCAGGCGATCCGATCGACCGGTTGGAACAATTTGCACGTTTTCACATTCGTTATAATATTATTCGATCTGATGAAGTGTTTCTTGCCTATATGGAATTGCGGTCGCTCGAGCCAGAGGGGTTTGCAACTATTGCCAACTTAAGAAGCCAATATGAAGCGATATTAAAATCAATCTTGCGGGAAGGTGCCGATTCAGGTGCTATGAAGATTGATGATCCGCATGTCTCCGCTATGGCCATTCTCGCCATGCTCACAGGTGTAAATACCTGGTATCGTTCAGGCGGCAGATTATCTCAAAAGAAAATTGAAAATATCTATGCGTCAATGGTTCTAAAGTCACAAGGCATTATACCAATCGCTCATGATGAAAAGGAAGTTACCCATGTTTGATCACGTGATGGATTTTGGGCTTGGAGATGATATCAATGCGTTGCGCGATATGGTGCGCAAATTTGCAAGCGATGAAATCGCGCCTCGAGCGGCACAGATCGATAAATCCAATGAATTCCCCAGCGATCTTTGGATGAAGATGGGCGCGCTGGGTTTACATGGCATAACTGTTTCAGAAGAAGCTGGCGGTGTGGATATGGGATATCTTGCGCATTGTGTCGCTATTGAGGAACTTTCTCGGGCTTCAGCGTCTGTGGCTTTATCCTATGGGGCGCACTCAAATTTATGTGTGAACCAGATCAACCGTTGGGGCACGGAGGAGCAGAAAGCGAAATACTTGCCCAAGCTTTTATCTGGCGAACATATCGGCGCGCTCGCAATGTCTGAGCCTGGTGCTGGTTCGGATGTCGTTTCAATGAAATTGCGGGCAGAAAAATCCGGGGATCATTTTGTGCTCAATGGCAATAAAATGTGGATTACCAATGGGCCTGATGCAAACACGTTAGTGGTCTATGCAAAAACCGATATTAAAGCGGGCTCTAAGGGTATCACGGCTTTTATTATTGAGCGAAAGATGGAAGGTTTTTCATCAGCTCAGAAGCTTGATAAACTTGGTATGCGTGGTTCAAACACTGGCGAATTGGTCTTCGATAATTGCAAAGTGCCAGCTGCAAATATCTTAGGTAAGGAAGGTGAAGGCGTTAAAGTGCTCATGTCTGGTCTTGACTATGAGCGTGTGGTTCTTGCTGCCGGACCAATTGGTATTATGGCCGCAGCGATGGATATTGTGGTGCCATATATGCATGAGCGCGAGCAGTTTGGTAAGCCAATCGGTACCTTCCAATTAATGCAAGGCAAACTTGCTGATATGTACACCACCATGAATGCTTGTCGATCATATGTTTATGCTGTTGCGCGAGCATGCGATCATGGCCAAGTCACACGCAAAGATTCAGCTGGGTGTATTTTATATGCAGCGGAAAAAGCCACACAAATCGCACTTGAAGCAATTCAGTGTTTGGGTGGCAATGGCTATATCAACGACTATGCATCAGGGCGCTTACTGCGTGATGCAAAGCTTTATGAAATTGGTGCGGGCACCAGCGAAATTCGCCGAATGTTGATCGGTCGTGAAATATTTAGTGAGACGGCATAGATGAGTAAACTATCCAGCACATCAATCCCGAACGCAGATAATGCCAGTGCGATGCATATACAGCTTGACGCTGTGCACAAAGAAGCGATGCGCATTTTAAAAGGCGGATCGCAGCGGACGCGCGAGCGCCATATTGCGCGTGGAAAATTATTACCTCGAGATCGCTTAGAGGGGCTGATTGATCCAGGCTCTGCATTTTTGGAAATCGGTCTCTTTGCAGCCAAAGACACCTATGATGCGGATATTCCAGCAGCTGGGGTGATTGCGGGTATTGGACAAGTGAACGGCCGAGATTGCATGATTGTTTGCAATGATGCGACGGTAAAAGGTGGCACCTATTATCCTCTGACGGTGAAAAAGCATCTTCGTGCGCAAGAAATTGCCGAAGAAAATATGCTGCCTTGTCTTTATCTCGTTGATAGTGGTGGCGCGAATTTACCCAATCAAGATGAAGTCTTTCCCGACCGCGATCATTTTGGCCGTATTTTTTACAATCAGGCGCGCATGAGCGCTAAAGGAATTGCGCAGATTGCTGTTGTGATGGGCAATTGCACCGCGGGTGGCGCCTATGTTCCTGCAATGTGTGACACCACGATTATGGTCAAGGAACAGGCAATGATTTTCCTCGCTGGCCCTCCGCTGGTCAAAGAAGCAACTGGCGAAGAA
>CAJQOR010000277.1 GCA_905479965.1 uncultured Rhizobiaceae group bacterium
TGTTGGAGTTTCCTGCCACTCACTTCGTCAACTTCTTTGATAACCACCGATTACTCCATCGTCGCCGACCAACTTGGCGCACGGTTACAGGTGGCGCCAGAAACTACTTAAATAAGCTGCATCATGACTTAGGAGAGCGGGTTAAACTTAATTGCGGCGTTGAAAAAGTAATACGCAATGACAACAAAATTGAAGTTAGCGATTCGAAAGGTGAAACTTGCATCTATGATGAGATCGTCTTCGCTTGCCATACGGATCAGATGATCAATATGCTGGACAAACCAACCTTGGCCGAAACGCAGATTGCAACGGCAATCCCTTATGGTGCCAATAAAGTCTATCTACACAGAGATGAAACTCTCATGCCAAAACGCAAAAATGTTTGGGCATCGTGGAATTATCTGTCTTCATCAAAAGAAAGCAACAATGCAAATGTTGCTGTCTCATACTGGATGAACCGGCTTCAGGGTATTGACGACGATAAACCATTATTTGTAACGCTTAACCCCAACAGAGCACCAGCAAAAGATCTCACGTTTGGTGAGTATAATTATGATCATCCGCAATTTAGTAAAACAGCTATGATCGCACAGAAATCTCTTGAAAACATGCAAGGGCAAAACTCAACGTGGTTTACAGGTGCGTGGACAGGTTCTGGTTTTCATGAGGATGGTTTGCGCAGTGCGGTCAATGTTGCCAATAAACTTGGATGCTATGCACCTTGGCAAAAACCGCATGAAAATGCGGATTTACACAGCGATGATGAAAGAAAGCTTGAGGTAAGTTAGTCAAGTGGAACAAGGGGATAGCAAACCAAGCAATGCACCTGCCTGGCTTTATTATGGAGATGTCATGCATGCGCGTATGGCACCCAAGAAGCATAGGTTTCAGTATAAGGTTTTCTCGCTGCTGATTGATGTTGATCAACTCGCAGCGGCGAGAGAAATGTCGCCTGTATTTTCTATCGACAAGTTCAACTTACTATCGTTTCATCAAAGCGACCATTTGCCCAAAGACAGTGATATGTCCATTCGAGAACATGTCGCAGACTGCCTTTTGAAGGAAGAGATCAGATGGCAACCAAGCCGAATTTTGCTTGGCTGTTACCCGCACATTTTGGGAAAAGTATTTAACCCACTATCTGTGTTTTATGTCTACAGACCAGATAAAGAGATAGGTGCTGTGATCTACGAGGTTCGCAATACCTTTGGTGAAAAACACATTTATACGCGTAAAATTGACAAAGAAAATCTAACCTCTGCACATATCAAGCAAGAGGCGGATAAGATGTTTTATGTCTCACCGTTTATGGAAATGGATATGCGGTATTTCTTCACAATGTCCGAGCCAAAAGAAACAATGTCTTGGCGCATTTTAGAAAAGCAAAATGACCAACCCATCCTTGCTGCAACCTATTTTGGGCGCAAAAACACACTAAAAACGAGCAACCTTTTAAAATTTTTCTTGCAAATTCCATTTTTAACATGGAAAATCCTAGCAGGAATACATTTTGAGGCGCTTCGGCTTTGGCTAAAGGGACTACAGGTTGTTCCCCGGACCAATCCGAAAAAGAACTCGGCATGATTTTGTGTGCCGTGACGAAAATTCGTCATTGTATCAATTATGCGGGTATTGATATTGAGGAGAATTGGTCATGGAAACAATGACTTCACATCGGTCTGGAACTGAAAACCCCAACATTTTATCAACCGCCAATATGGCAAATATTGTCAAAGGATTGCCTGCGCGCGCTCAGTTTGCAATCAGATCTTTGAGCAAACTAGAAGTTGGGACTTTAACAATACACATGCCTGACAAACGTGTTGTGACGATAAAGGGCAAAACGCCCGGGCCAGATGCAACAATCATATTGCACAACTGGAATATACTTCACAAAGCCCTCACAAGCTCAACGATCGGCGTTGCCGAAGCTTATATGGATGGCGATTGGGAAAGCCCCGACGTCACCACATTTCTTGAACTGCTTGTTTACAATCAAACCATCGGCGACACGATTACAAAGCGCGCACGTGGATTGATTAAGACCGTTGAACGGTTCCGCCATTGGTTAAGAACAAATACACGGGCGCAAGCTAAAAAGAACATCTCAGCGCATTATGACTTAGGCAATGACTTTTATTCCCAATGGCTAGATGAAACCATGACCTACTCATCCGCCCTTTATGAAACTGGTGTTGAAGATCTGGCAAGCGCGCAAACAGCGAAATATCGTGCGCTGGCGAAAGCGGCCGGCGTGCAAAAAGGCGACCGCATTCTAGAGATTGGTTGCGGCTGGGGTGGATTTGCAGAATTTGCAGTCACCGAGCTTGATTGTCACGTCACCGGGCTTTCTTTAAGTCGGGAGCAACTAAATTTTGCTGAAGAGCGCATGGCAAAACTTGGCCTATCAAACAAAGTGAATTTTAAATATCAAGATTACCGCGACGAACACGACACTTACGATCGTATTATTTCGATCGAAATGTTTGAAGCTGTTGGCGAAAAATATTGGCCTGTATATTTCAATAAAATTCGCCAGTGTTTGAAACCGCATGGCCGTGCAGGAATACAAGTCATCACGATTGACCCCAAAAATTATGAGCAATACCGTGAAAACCCAGATTTTATTCAACGTTACATCTTCCCTGGCGGTATGTTACCAAGTGATGATGCACTGGAAGGCTTGGGCGCAGAAGCAGGTCTTAAAACCTTTGATAACCGAGAGTTTGGTATCGATTACGCGCGCACATTAGCTGAATGGCGCGAAGAATTCTGGTCAAAATGGGAAACTATTAAACCATTAGGCTTTGATGATCGCTTTAAGAAGCTTTGGGAGTTCTATCTGTTTTATTGCGAAGCAGGTTTCCGCTCAGGAAATATCAATGTCAGACAAATTGTCTATGGCGCTTAAAAAAAGGCAGAATGTTATTTTGACGTTCTGCCAACCAGTGCAAAATACAGCCGATAAGGCAGTAAATTTATAAATTTTAAAACATATGTAAAACGCTTAGGGAACGTGATTTCGAAGGTATCGCGCTGCAATCCATCGCTGATGCGTTTTGCAGCTTCTTCCGCCGGGATAATGGCAGGCATTTTAAAATCATTTTGATCTGTTGCTGCCGTTTTTACAAACCCTGGATTAATCACTTGGATGCGGATATTGAGCTTATCAAGATCAAACTTTAAACTCTCAGCCATGTTAATAACAGCGGCTTTCGTCGCCCCATAAGCTGCACTTGTGGGCAATCCACCATAACCGGTTACCGATGATACGAGTGCAATTTGGCCGTTACCTTGAGTTTTCATCTGTTCAATTGCCGGTAACAGGCCATTCACAACCCCTGTTAAATTAACATCAAAGGTTTTTTGAAAGTCCGCAACATCCAGTTTATCAATGTGAACAGGGATATAAATACCAGCATTGAGGACGGTGAGTGCGAGATTTTGATATTCGTCTTGAATGAAAGCGACAATTTCGTTCATGTCAGTATAGCTGGTTACATCACCTGATTTTGCCACAATAGTGCCTGCAAACACTGCACTTTCAGCAACGAGTTGTTGAAGCTTTTCTTCAGATCGCGCTGTCGCAATCACGGTATATCCATCACGACAGAGCTGTAATGCAACAGCATAACCAATTCCGGAACTCGCGCCAGTTACCCAAGCGACACCATCCGCAGGCGTTGCGTTATAAAGAGACATATCATCTCCGATCAGTTTAAATTGCGATTAGCCTATCAAGTCGCCAACAAGCTGACGCCAAGAACCCGTGAGCGTTACACCTTCATCCAGAACAGCAAAGCCGATACAAGGACGATCATCTTCGGCTGTCGGACGGTGGTCAACGCTCGCATCTGCGATAGAGATATCACCGGGACCGAACCGGCCACGCTCATCGTTAAACGCACCTTCAAGCACGATTGATAGCTCACATCCTTTGTGCGTATGCGCAGGCATTGTGCGGCCAGGACGAATCCAGAACATGTTCACATGACATCCATCGATCTCGCCGATGTCATATTCTTTAAAGCCCGGAAGCTTTGTACGCCAAGGAATATCCTCAACATCCATGCCAATCAAACGGCGCAACGCCAAGGGCAGTCGCGTGTCGTTGTCATTACCATCATTAAGGTCTTCAATATCTGCAACTGAATCCACTGAGGACGCAAAAATAGCAGAAAGCACATCGCTTTTATTATCTATCTCGGTTGGCGTAACCTGTTCGAGAGATAGCCCAGCGATCGATTCCAGATCACCGACAAAACGGCGATTGTCCGGTTTAATTTCAAGATGCGCTTCTACCAAGACACTCGCTGGTGTGGATAATCCGCCTGAAGCGTATTGCGCCATAAGTGTATCAACTGCATCAATCTGACTTAAAGTCATGTCTAATCTTCTTTTGCTTACATGGTCTCGTAAAAAGACTCGCGCCACTTGAGTCTTCCGCTTTTGTACACTTGTACGATAACAGATTCAATTCGGATCATTTGACTAACTAAAAAACGATTATTTCTTCTTTTTCAATAAATTTTTCAGCATCCTAGCAATAATATTCACAAAATTGGCCAAAACTTCAATTTTCATTCCTTGTAATTTGACATAATTGGATGCAAATACTTAACCATAGTTAATTGATAAGGCTTTGGAATCTCATGTCAGTCTCAGAAAATGTTTTAGAACAAATTGGAAATACACCACTGGTAAAGCTAAAGCGGGCTTCGCAAGAAACTGGTTGTACAATTTTGGGTAAAGCTGAGTTTTTAAACCCGGGCCAATCGGTTAAAGATCGCGCGGCGTTATCAATGATCCGTAGCGCTGAAAAAAGTGGTAAATTACAGCCGGGCGGAACCATTGTGGAAGGTACCGCAGGGAACACTGGTATTGGTATTGCAATGATTTCTCGTGTTTTGGGTTATCGTTCAATCATCGTGATCCCGGAAACTCAAACAAAAGAGAAAAAAGACACTTTGCGCCTGATGGGTGCAGAGTTGATCGAGGTCCCTGCTCTACCTTACAAAAACCCGAATAATTACATTCACGTCTCTCGCAGATTGGCAGAGCAAATTGCAAAAACCAGCCCCAATGGTGCCATCTGGGCAAACCAATTTGATAATGTTGCCAACAGACAAGCCCATATCGACACAACAGGTCCAGAAATTTATCGTGATCTTGATGGTAAGATTGACGGTTTCATCTGTGCCTGCGGCTCGGGCGGCACTTTGGTCGGCACATCAATGGCTTTGCGTGAGCGCAGCAGCACGTTTAAATCTGGTATCGTTGATCCAGATGGCGCAGCGCTTTATAATTTTTACGCCAACGGTGAGTTAAAATCATCAGGCGGTTCAATTTCTGAAGGTATCGGTCAGGGTCGTATCACTGCAAACCTTGAAGGATATACCCCTGATATGGCGTTCAACGTATCTGATAAAGAAGGCTTGCCGATCATCTATAACTTGTTGAAAGAAGAAGGGCTCTGCATGGGTCTGTCAACAGGCATTAATGTGGCTGGCGCTATTCACATGGCAAAGGAAATGGGGCCAGGACATACCATCGTGACAATCCTGTGCGATTACGGCAATCGATACCAATCTAAGCTATATAATCCCGAGTTCTTGCGCTCAAAAGATTTGCCGGTGCCTGATTGGATGGAAGGTTCACCAAATTTTGACATCCCATTTGTTTCAGAAACTTAAGTTTAGAGGTTTTAAAATTGATCACAAAAGCTCTGTTTAAAGACGATGCCTATCTTTCAACATGCGAAGCGGAAGTGATCGGCATAAATGATCGCGGTGGTCTTATCCTCAATCAAACCTGTTTTTATGCAACTTCGGGCGGACAACCCGGGGATATAGGTTTTATTGAACGCCAGGACGGATCAAAAATCGATGTCACAGCCACTTTAAATGGCGAAACGAAAAACGACTTCGTGCACATTCTTGCAGAAGGCAGTCCAACCCCTGAAATTGGCGAAAAAATCGTTCTGCATGTGGATTGGGAACGTCGATATAAGCTCATGCGCATGCACACAGCCTGTCATTTACTCTCTGTTGTGTGCCACTACCCAATTACCGGCGCAGCGGTTGGTGAAAATGAAAGCCGTATCGATTTTGACATGAGTGACACAATCGACAAAAATGATGTGACCGCAAAAATGATGGCCTTAGTCGAACAAAATCATCCGATCTTCACTACTATGATCTGCGAAGCCGAGCTTGATGCAAACCCTGATCTGGTCAAATCCAAAAATGTCAAACCACCTCGCGGTGTTGGTGATATCAGATTGGTGTGCATTGGCGAAAATAGTAAAATCGATAGCCAACCCTGTGGTGGTACACATGTGAGCGAAACCCAGGAGGTTGGCGCGATACATATCGGTAAGAATGAGAAGAAGGGTAAAGAAAACAGGCGTTTTAGAATTCGCTTCGGCGAAATGCCTCAACAATAAAATCAAATAATTTAGGATATTTTTATGATTGATGATGCAACGCATAGCCCTTTTGTTAAATCACCGGAATGGTTGAACGATCATCTTGATGACGCAAATATGCGCATTGTCGATGCATCATGGTTTTTGCCTGCGCAAAATCGCAATGCAAAAGAAGAATACGCGACAAGTCACATCCCCGGCGCTGTTTTCTTTGATCAAGATAGTATCATTGATGAACAATCCGCGCTGCCGCATGCGCTTCCCGAGCCGCACTATTTTGCCCAGCGTGTTGGAGAGCTTGGTATTTCCACCGACCATCTTATTATCGTTTATGATGCACTTGGGATGTTCACCGCACCGCGCGTTTGGTGGATGT
>CAJQOR010000278.1 GCA_905479965.1 uncultured Rhizobiaceae group bacterium
CCCTCATCAAAAACCATGAGCAAAACATCGTCTCGACCAGAATATTTTATTCCAGCTTCAACGGTTTGCATCTTCACACCATCAAGAGCCTGTAGTTTTACGAACTCTTTCGGTGCTAAAGGCGATACAGTCATACCAACCACCTGTTATTGTTGTTGAATTTTCTCATAAGAAGCTTTGAGTTCTTCATCAAGAATTTCAAAATCAGATGTCGAACGCGCTTCTTTTACAGTTTCCAAATAACGCTCACGCAAGACAACTTGGCGCATTTGATCTTGAACGTCTTCAAACTTTGGCAAAGGGCGACTACGCTTTTCTTCAAGTTTGATCACATGAAAACCAAATTGAGTTTGCACTGGTGTTTTTGTATATGCACCTGGTTCTAACTCAAACGCTGCAGCTTCAAATGGTGGCACCATTTGACCTTTTCCAAAAAAGCCAAGATCACCACCTTGAGGTCCGCTTGGTCCTGTTGATTTTGTTTTTGCAAGTTCAACGAAATCCGCGCCACCATCTAATTCAGCAACAATGGCGTTAGCCTCTTCTGCTGTTTTAACAAGAATATGGCGTGCACGCAGCTCTTGCTCAGGTTCAACCGCTGAAATTTCTTTTTCAAATCGTGCCTTGATATCTTCATCTGAAATCGTCTCAATCACGTTTTTTTGAAAATATGCATTATGCAAAGAGCGTTCTTTCAAAAGAGCCTGTCTTTTTTGAAAACCTTCGTCTTCATCCATTTTTTCTGAAACCGCTTTTTTAGCGAGTGATTTAACATCAATCAGCGCTGATAAAATTGCCAAGCGCTTCTGTTCACCTTGCAATTGCTCAAACTGTGGATCTAACTCCTGAAACAAATCAAAGTCACTTTGGCGGATTTCAACACCATCAAATTTGAGTATAACCTTATCAGTTGAATCTTGCGCTGAAACCTGCATCGGCGCAATCATTATTGTTAGCGCCGTCGCCAGGCCTGCTGCATATTTAAAATAACCCATTATTTAATCCTTTTTATAAAGCACAGGCCCTTGAGAACCTTGATCCTGTTGACATCGCCCAAACTCACTCTTATCTGTCAGGAAAAGCTACGTCTATAGTTTGTTTATTTACGTAGGCAAAAATCAAATAACAACCGTCTTTCGGTTCAAATAACATGTTAGTACCTCTTAGCGCCTTCGCGCAGTTTAATCCAGAAAGGACCATATAGATGGTCAACTTCGGCAAAATCGCCCAAAAAATCTTCGGCTCTTCGAACGATCGCCGTATTAAAGGCTATCGACCGCGTGTAGATGCAATCAATGCTCTTGAGCCACAGATACAAGCTCTTTCTGATGAAGAACTCAAAGGTCAAACAGAAAAACTCAAAGCAGAATTAGCAGCAGGCAAAAGTCTTGATGATATTCTGCCTGAAGCATTTGCGACAGTTAGAGAAGCATCGGTCCGATCTTTAGGTATGCGCCCGTTTGATGTGCAGCTAATTGGTGGCATGATTTTGCACGAAAATTCCATTTCAGAAATGAAAACGGGGGAAGGTAAAACACTTGTTGCGACGCTCCCCACTTACCTTAATGCCTTAGCAGGCAAAGGTGTACACGTCGTAACGGTCAATGACTATCTTGCAACGCGTGATGCGGAGTGGATGAGCAAACTTTATGGTTTCTTGGGTCTAACCACAGCAACCATCATTCACGGTATGGAAGATGATGAACGTCGCGCCGCCTATGAATGCGACATCACTTACGCGACCAATAATGAGCTTGGTTTTGATTACTTACGCGATAATATGAAATATGAACGTGCTCAAATGGTTCAACGCGGCCATTACTATGCAATCGTCGATGAGGTGGATTCTATCCTCGTAGATGAGGCACGAACACCGCTCGTTATCTCTGGGCCACTAGAAGATAAATCCGATCTTTATATCACCGTTGATAAGTTCATCCCGCTCCTTGTTGAAGAAGACTACGAGCTTGACGAAAAACAAAAATCAGCCAACTTCACGGAAATTGGGACGGAAAAGCTCGAAAAGCTTTTGTCGGAAGAAGGTCATCTTAAAGGTGAGTCGCTTTACGATGTTGAAAACGTCTCCATCGTTCATCACGTCAACAATGCCTTGCGCGCGCACAAATTATTCGTTCGCGACAAAGATTATATCGTTCGCAATGATGAAATTGTGATCATTGATGAATTTACCGGCCGTATGATGCCGGGTCGTCGTTATGGCGAAGGACAACACCAAGCGCTTGAAGCCAAAGAAAACGTAACCATCCAGCCTGAAAATCAGACGCTGGCATCCGTTACTTTCCAAAATTATTTCCGCATGTACGACAAACTGGGCGGTATGACCGGTACTGCGTCAACCGAAGCTGAAGAATTTGCAAATATCTACGGCCTTGAAGTTGTAGAAGTCCCAACCAATATTTCAATTTCTCGTCTTGATGAAGATGATGAAGTTTACCGTACAGTTGAAGAAAAATACAACGCGATCATCACAGAAATCAAAGAAGCAAAAGCAAAACTTCAGCCGGTTCTCGTTGGTACAACATCAATCGAAAAATCAGAACTTTTGGCTGACAAGTTAAAAGCGGAAGGCATTGAAGGTTATAGCGTCCTAAATGCGCGGTACCATGAACAAGAAGCGTTTATTGTCTCTCAAGCAGGTGTACCCGGCGCAGTGACCATTGCGACCAATATGGCCGGTCGCGGGACCGATATTCAGCTTGGCGGTAACTTTGACATGCGTGTCGCTGAAGAACTTGGTGATATGGAAGCTGGCGCTGAACGGGATGCAAAAGAAGCCGAGATTAAGGCGGACATTGAAAGACTAAAACAACAGACTTTGGATGCAGGTGGTTTATATATCATTGCAACAGAACGCCATGAAAGTCGTCGAATTGACAATCAATTGCGCGGTCGCGCAGGACGTCAAGGTGACCCAGGTCGTTCAAAATTCTTCTTGTCGCTACAAGATGACCTGATGCGTATCTTCGGTTCAGAACGTATGGATGGTATGCTGAAAAAACTTGGCCTTGAAGACGGCGAAGCAATTGTGCACCCATGGATCAACAAAGCACTCGAACGTGCGCAGAAGAAGGTTGAAGCCCGAAACTTCGACATTCGTAAAAACCTGCTGAAATTTGATGATGTACAAAATGACCAGCGGACTGTAATTTTTGAACAACGTCTTGAACTTATGGATGCGGAAAGCATTTCAGACACGGTTGCGGAAATGCGCCAAGATGTCGTTGATGATTTGGTTGCCCAGCACATTCCGGAAAATGCTTATCCGGCACAATGGTCAGTGGCTGAACTCAAGCAAGACGTTTTGACCTATCTGAACATTGATGCCCCCGTTGACGAATGGGCCGAAGAAGAAGGCATTGCGGAAGATAATATCCGTGAACGCCTAACTGAACTTGTGGAAACAGCTGCCAAAGATCGCTCAGAGCGTTTCGGCGAAGAAATCACAAACTACGTTGAAAAATCTGTTGTGTTGCAAACACTCGATCAGCTTTGGCGTGAACACTTAGTGAATTTGGACTCGCTACGTTCCGTTGTTGGTTTACGTGGCTATGCGCAACGTGATCCGCTTCAGGAATATAAATCAGAAGCCTTTGATTTATTCCAAGCTTTGTTGGGTAATTTACGCCAAGTTGTTACATCTCAGCTCATGCGTGTTGAACTTGTCAATCAAGCCGCTGAGGAGCCAGCACCAACACCGCCCGAGTACATGGAAACAAGCCACGGTGCAAATGATGAGCCCGAAACATCTGGGCGCAGCGACTTCAAAACGGTGACTGAACAACATGTTGCACCTGAGGATCGTGATCCTGAAGATCCATCGACATGGGGCAAAGTAGGCCGCAATGAAGCCTGTCCTTGTGGATCAGGCAAAAAATACAAGCATTGCCACGGCTCATTTAATAACGAATAATTGACATAAAAAGGCGCCACGAAAACACTTTATTAACGCTGTTTTATTATAGTTAAAGCAGCGTAAATTGAGTTCTGTGGGTATCTGTGACGTCGAGTATTGTGACATTTTTGGAGAAGTTACTCCCCGAAAAATTAGGCAACCTTATATTGCCTAAGGTTTTGATGTTGCTCGCTATTCTTGCCAATAAAGATGGTGACAAAAACGCTGAACGGACAGCCCTTGTTGCCTTTTCTATTCGTATCATTTCCGCAGCCCTAGCCTTCGTATCTCAGATCATTTTAGCCAGACTAATGGGTGAATTTGAGTATGGTATCTTTGTATTTGTTTGGGTTTTTATTATCCTTGCTGGCAATTTATCATGCCTTGGTTTCCATACAGTCGTCATCAGGTTCGTACCTGAATATAACGCCCATAATGACCCAAACCACATTCGCGGCCTTACCATAACAGCTCGCATTTTTGCGCTTGTTTTAGCAACAATCATTGGCGCTATCGGCATTGCAGTTGTAGTTTTCTTCGCAGATAAAATTCCAAATTACTATCTGGTCCCAGCTGTTTTAGGTATTTGCGCATTACCCATGATTGCGCTTGGCGATGTTTTAGACGGTACATCCCGCGCAAATTCTTGGCCCATTATTGCAATGAGCCCAACCTTTATTATTCGCCCGGCATTGATCATCGTCTTTGTTCTTGGAGCGTTGTTATATGGCATGCAGCCCACTGCAAAAATAGCATTGCTTGCTGCAATCTTAGCATCTTATATGACAACGATCGGCCAGTTTATTGTCGTCACGAAAAAATTGCGCGCACGCTACGCACCAGGTGAACGTCATTGGGAACTAAAAAAGTGGATTACTGTTGCTCTTCCCATTTTTATCATTGAAGGTTTTTACTATCTGCTCACCAATGCGGATGTCATCATCGTTGGATTTTATTTAGAACCTGAAAAAGTTGCGGTTTACTTTGCTGCGGCAAAAACCATGGCGCTAGTTCATTTCATCTATTTCGCAGTTAAAGCAGGTGCTGCACCAAAATTCTCATCCATGGTGGCAGAGAATAAAATGGCTGAACTTAACAATTTTGCCAAGCAAACTGCCCGTTGGACGTTGATTCCAACCCTTTTAATCGGCGGCATCGTCCTACTTCTTGGTCGTTTTTTATTATCTATGTTTGGTGAAAGCTTCGTCGATGGCCACACGGTTATGATCATCTTATTTTTTGGTATTCTCGCCAAATCCTTCATTGGCCCAGGTGAAATCCTGTTAACAATGGCCGGCAAACAAAAGATTTGCATGATCGTTTACGCAGGTGCTTTAGCAGCAAACTTAACGTTAAACATAATGCTTATTCCGATGTTTGGTATCCAAGGCGCAGCAATTGCGACGGCCGGAGCTATGACAATTGAAGCAATTTTGCTGTTCTTTGTCATCAAGTCCCAATTAGGCATCACCATGTTTGCACTTGGACAGACATCAAACAACGACGACGAAACGACATTATCGCCCAGTAGGGAAATATCATGATGACAACGCAATTAGAAATTTCTCCTGATGTGCCTGCAAAGCCAGACCGCGTTGAAGCGAGCCCTGATCACACGGTTGAGCTTGAAACACGTGGTCGCGAACTTTCCGTATATCCTGCAAGATCAGGTTATGAGTTAGAAACAGAGTTAGAATTTTTATCCAACCGCGCAGTCGAACCAAATGTATTTTTTAGCGGTCGTTTTTTAGCCCCTGCCATGCCACGTTTGGATGATCGTTCCGTGCAACTCATGGTCATGCGCGATCGTGCAAACGGTAAAGATCGTTTACGTCTGGTATTGCCATTTTCAATCGAAAACCCTGGTTTTGGCATCGGCGCGCCGATCATTCGGGTTTGGGCCAACGAATTTGGCCCATTAGGGACCCCGCTTGTTGATAGTGAAAACGCAGTAGATACGATTACAGATTTTATCCAAGGCATGGGCGATCCATCCCTTAAACTGCCAAGTGTCATCGTCCTGCCAGATATAAGGCTCGACAGCACATTTGCGACCATGTTGCGCGGCGTTGCGCTTAGCAACAACCTTCCACTGATGGAAACCAACAAATATGAGCGCCCTATGCTGGAGAG
>CAJQOR010000279.1 GCA_905479965.1 uncultured Rhizobiaceae group bacterium
GCCTTTGAATTTTCCTCTTTTTCAGTAAAGTGCGCCTTATAAATGCAGTAGTTTATAAATTATTATTATTATTTATATTCATACAATGATTCTGATCAAAGCTTGTTCTAAGCTTCTAGATGTGGCATTTTATAAGCACATTGGATGCTTAAAAAAAGCAAGCCCCATCCCCTGCCCTTACAGTCTTAGCCATTAGGTATTTTATATGCATTTTTGTTTACAATACATGTGAAGGACTAAGCAATATTGGTAAAGTAACTTGCTTTTATAAACAACACAAGTGTCAAGACCTGGACTCGAACCCACACTCTGCTGATCAGAAACACCAGAGGTTGAGTTAAGTGGCCTTAACTGCTAGGCCATGACATGCCAATTTAGAAATAGTGAAGGGAAGATTTTCAAATTTGTTCATCGGAAAATGGAAAGATTGGTGTATTTCCAGGGAAATTTCCAGTCAAATGGTGGCATAACATTATTACCGTCTATTTGAGACACAAAACTTTGTTGCAGGTACCAGGACACGATCAAGTTTGTGGCACGAGACAAAGTACGGCTATCTGCGTGAACAGCATAAATATTCAAACGCTCATCGTTGCGATAAGGATACGCTGTTCCTGCAAACACAGATAAATCTGGCAGCCTTGAAATCCGCGCAAGTTGCGGCACCCTAATCTCTGTGTTTTCAAGCAGAATAAAGCGTGGTGCAGTTTCATCGCGATCGCTATAAACACATGCTTCATCACTTGCCTTTTCGACCTCCGCCAGAATTTCAATCTGGTTACGCCCTGGTCTGAAAGCACGCATGGGCAATTCAATACGACGATCTTCAAACACCTCACCATCGGTATCGCGCATAGGCAAGCTGGTGACAATTTGACCATTAACGCGCACAAGCAATTGCGATTGTGGATTTAGCCCCGGTGACGTTGCAGCATGGAGGCCTAGATCAATCGTTGCATATTCTGCGGGATAAAAATCAGCTGGCAAAACGAGATCAAAATTAGTTCTAAATAAACGGCCGGAGAATGAGCGCGCGGTATAGCCTGCCTGCCCAAGCGTATAAACACCACCAGCATCCGCATTGATTTCCAAATGCTTTTCTTGCGAGATCGCAGCATCAAGCATCGGTTTCAATTCACCGCGAATACCAGCGAGCAACTGCGCAGTTGCCTGTCCAATCGATGGGGCTTTTAGTACCACAGCAACGCGTCTTGCATCTTGGGTCTGAACCACAGATAAACCATGCTTTGCATTTGCAGCGGCTGGATAATTTAGGTCAAGTCGATCCATTGCAGCAAGATAAACATCGATACCAGGCCCAATGCCAGACTTATCTGAAACCGTGACTGCAACATCATCTCTGCCAAGCGCAAGCGAAAGTGTTTGTACAAGCGGAAGAGCCGCATTTAGATCGCCAATACCAGAATTTTTTGGCAACACCAGGCGTAAGTCCGTTAAACCATTTTCCGAACGGCCAATCATTTTAAGCGATTTTAAATCAGAAAACGTGAACTCATCTTCGGTTAAGAACCCTGAATTCATAAAATCGATCTCAGTCCATAATTCATAAGTTGCCGCAAGCGAACAATCGACACGATGACGCTGAATGGCCTGAACTTCAACAATGTTTGTTCCATCAACAAGCGCATTTGCCGGAATTAAAAATTTATGTTCTGAAAAATCAGACGACGATGCGATTGGGAATTTGCCAACCGGATAGCCATTGACTTTAATATTCAAGCTTGACGCTTCGGGCATAACTGAGACGGCATTTTTGTATGCAATAACAAGTTCGCCAATTGTGCCTGCTTTATCCATATCATGCTGGAACGTAAACCGTCCTAACGCATCCTCACCCTCAAGCTTGAAACGAGAACGAGGTTGATCAAAGGCGATTAAAGTTGGGTTTACAACAGCATCTTCAAGCGCAAGCGCTGGCTGACGTGTTGTCATGATGAAGTTTTCTGTTTTGGCAAACGGCGATTGCACTATACCCGTTGTTGGTGCCACATCGTTGGAAAACAAGCTTTGCGCCATAATTGGAGAAATGGCCGTACCAATGCTGACTACAGCATAAGCACCTGCGATCAGTAATTTATGTTTAAGCTTCTGCACGATTGCCTCCAATCGTCTGTGGCATAGGCATAACCTTACCTGGGATCTGCGCATTGTTGTCTTTGACGGTAATTGGCGCGTCTTCTGCGGATTGAACCGGTTCTATTTTGCCAAGACCAACTAGATATGCAAATGCTCTGATAGTTTCAGTGACACTCCGTTTTGCAAACAGCCACGAACCGAACAAAATATTCTGGCGAACCTGACGTCGATTGATCCGCTCTTGTAAAATTTCTTGATCCGAGTACATCACTTCTGCAATCGCCATAAAGACCTCAGGCGTGCGAACTGTGTAGGCAAAACCGTAATGATTTTCACCCTCAACAATACTACCGCTGCGAATGATAACCGGAAATTTCACCTGCTTACCCGCGCGGCGCACTTCAACTTCACCCTGCCAGTTTGAATCATGCTCAATTTCAGGCACCTCATCAAGGAATTGAACCCCAACACCACCGCTAGACGCATCTTTGATGAGAATTGACCACGTTTTATCACCTTGACGCATCAACCCATGACGTTGAACAGGTAGTCGCTGGTTGCGGCGAAGCTCTCTGCGTTCGGCCACAACACCAAGCGCAAGTGCTGCAATGGAAAGATTGATCGCATTCCATCCAGCAACCATCAACAACAGATCACTTGCAACCGGCTCAGTCAGCAAGCGCCAGAATGAATAAAGCGCAGCACCTGATAAGAGGAAGAAGATGGCAAAATATGGTCGTGCAAGAGGCGAGATAAAGTTGTTATCAAGGGTCACACCTTTGGCGGTCACATTAAAGGTTGGCTTGCGCGGACTTCTGATCACTGACAAGATACTACCAAATAGCATAACTGATTGAACATATTCATACAATTCAGATATCCAAGGCCACCGAACCTTGCCATGTAGGTAGCTTTGCATCCCAAAAGACGCAATCAAATAGGTCAAGGCATAGGCGCAAAATTCTTGAATATTGGCCTGATATATCTCGAGTGAGAAGAAGATATATAAAAGCGGTGCGAACATGAAAATAAGACGCGAGATTGGGAATAGCCAAAACAAATTAATCCCGGCATAGCAAAGGCGTTGGGACATTTTCAGACCTTTAGCTAGGAACGGACGGTTGAGAATTAATATCTGCAACATGCCCTGACACCAGCGCGCGCGTTGTCCAATAAACGCATCAAATGTTTCAGGCTGAA
>CAJQOR010000280.1 GCA_905479965.1 uncultured Rhizobiaceae group bacterium
ATGCGTATTCGCCGCAGCTGCATTTGCGGTTGTTTCCGTCGTTGTTCTTGGGTTTAGTTTACGTTTGAAATACGAAACGGCCTGAAACCAGTTGTAATTTTCCAAACGGGCCTTGGTTTCTTAACGGGCAAACGTCTCCTAATGGGCCAAACGCCGTCCAGACGACATCTTCCGACAATGTCAACTTCGTGCCAAAAGGAGATATGGCACTAAAATACATCGTCTATTCGCATGAGTTTGGGCTACCACATTTTTATATTATTCATCATCTGAACAGGGATAATAACAGAAATCCAATCCAACTTTAGATTCATGTAGTTTACTAATTGTGCTGACGCTGAGATCTGCAAACACTGCTGCTGTGGTTTCTGCATCAAAATATGTCGCAATTCTAACGGTTACTTCATCATAATGGTTTGCAAGATATTCAAACTCCAACTTATATTCTCCTAACGCATTGGAGATAAAATCGTTGACCAAGCCTGTCGATTTATATTCATCATTTGGGTAATAAAGATAGCCGCCTCTCATTCGGTGACCACCCATTTTTGGAAAAACTTTCCGAAAAGCGTCAGCCAATTCTTCTGTTTCATTATCAACTAATATATCAAAGCTATGGTATGTGTTCAAAATGTAGTTTTCCTACTAGACTGCGTTGAAACAGGTTGAGAGTGAGAAGATAAAATTGTAGCGGATACGGTCATAAAAGTAGCCCTAGCGAACAGATGCTGAACGACCAGGTTTATTGGCGGTCTTTTTGCGTATTTCGGAGATATGTGGTCCAAGCCGCGTTCGGTATCTTTGCTTTGAAATCGCGAAACAATCCAGTTCATCAATCGCAAGGCTCTTGTCCTCGCGCATACATAGTACCCATCGTTCGGACGAAATAGAATATCCAAGCTTTTCGATCAACGCGGTATCGAGCGCGGGCATATGTCCAGCGCCAAATTGTACGCATATCGATATAGATGCGCTTTCTGCGCGGCGTATTTCAGCTTCCAAAATTTTGTAAAGATTCTGGTCGCGCTGGCGTATTACAAAATCAAGAAATCGTTCTACATTTCGATCAATTCGCCCCAAACCAAACTTGGGTGGGCTACCATCCATAAGCATTTCGATAATATCACGGCGTTTAAGTTTGAATAGGATTTGCGGTAGTTCAACTATGATAGCGAGTGGTACACATACCCAAAACCACCACGGAATTTCTCGAAGCGCATGCTTGCTGGCCTTACGATCAATATCAGCCTTTATGAACCGTATGGTGCGTGGCGAAACCGGGAAGCCTCGAGCGCTTTCGTCAATTCTGGTCGCAATTTCAGACGGTCGGTTTGGCGTTGGTTTGCTCCAATCAGATGTCGCATCATTGCTGGAAGCAAGCTGTTCTTCGCAATTAAAACGGCTAGATTGCCTTCCAAGGCGCTGGACACGAGCAAAGAGCTCATACACGCCCTTAAGCCACCTGATTTGAGGGACGTTGCCACTTTCCAGTAGCACTACATCATGGCACCAGATTTCGGCTTCGGCTTCTTCTAGAAATAATTCTTCCGCAACATGTAGCATTGGTACTAATGAAACAGATGGTCCATCGCGATCTTTGCGAGTATATGTCGCGAAATTGACCCACATTCCTTTATCATCGACCCGCTTAAATCGCATAGTTTGAGAAAGTTTCATGGTCACCGCTTCCTTTGGCCTCATCTAGGCCTCTTACAGCGATTACAACACAGATTACTTAAGTTGATATTCAATAAAAGGATTGAATTTTATATATCGCAAGTCAGTTAGGCTGCGTTATAGATAATCGATGGCAGCAAAAATATCTTCTTTGTTGCAATTTGTACTGTCTGAAAGTGTTGAATTGCCCGGCGGATAACATTGAAATGGCATTTGTCATGAATCTTCGTCTCAGCCATCGAAAGCAAACCACATTTATACCGCATATTCATTATGTTTCCCTTGGGCCATAAAACCCATTACAACTCGAGCGTCTCAATGTCTGCTTTTTGGTGTTCCAAGCTAAACCTCAGTCTATCTAGACGAAAGTTTTACCCGCGCCCAAATAAGGTTCAGCTCAGTTGGTTTCAATCACTTGCACACGTTTGTCGGCGAATTTAAGAGCCAATTCACCATTGATCAGCTTAAGCGCTTTGTCACCAAAAAGCGCGCGTCGCCAACCAGATAATGCTGCAACAGAAGCGTCTTCGCCATTGGCTGCGATTTTATCTAAATCATCACCAGAGGCGATGACTTTTGCAGCAACACCTTCTTGCTCGACGATTGTTTTAAGCAATACGCGCAACATGTCAGACGCGGCCGCAGTGCCCTCAGGTGCTGGCTTATGGCGTTTAATTTCCGGCCAGTCTTCACTGGGGATTTCATATGCAGCTTCAAGTGCTGTCATCAAGCTGCCGCCAAGCTCAGAGCGTTCCCAACCCTTTGGAACAGTGCGTAAGCGGCCAAGACCTGCTTGATCACGAGGTTTTTGTTGGGCAACTTCATATAGCGCATCATCTTTTAAAATGCGTCCACGCGGTACATCGCGATTGCGCGCAAGGTTTTCGCGCCATGCGGCAAGACGTTGCAAAATTGCTAAATCCTGCGGTTTGCGCATGCGGTTGCGAAGACGTTTCCATGCATCATCTGGATGGATATCATAGGTCTCGCGCGCTTCAAGGATTGCCATCTCTTCATTGAGCCATGTCGCGCGGCCTTGCTCTTCAAGCTGTGCGAATAAATCAAGATAAACGTCGCGTAGATGTGTGACATCCGCAAGCGCATAATTTAGCTGTTGCTCGGTCAGCGGGCGACGCGACCAATCCGTAAAACGTGATGTTTTATCAATATGATGGCCAGTGATTTTATTGACCAGCGCATCGTAAGCAATGCTATCTCCGTAACCTAAAACCATTGCCGCAACTTGGCTATCAAAAATCGGTTTTGGGATGAGATCACCCAAATGGAAGACGATTTCTAAATCTTGGCGCGCGGCGTGGAACACTTTCAACACGCTCTGGTCTGCCATCAACTTAAAAAATGGTGCAAGATCGATATCTTTGGCTAGCGGATCGACGATTAAAGCGCGATCGGGAGAGGCCAGTTGGATCAGACACAATTTTGGCCAGAATGTTTTCTCGCGTAAAAATTCTGTATCAATTGTAATGAAGTCGGCTTTGGCAAGGTCCAGGCAGGCTGCTTCAAGTTCTGTTGTTTTTGTTATAATTTCCAT
>CAJQOR010000281.1 GCA_905479965.1 uncultured Rhizobiaceae group bacterium
GCCCGGCCAACTGACACGAGGCTCACTATAGCATAATCAAACCAAATACTAGAAGCAGTGCAAACTATTTGGCTGATCGAATGCCTACTTCAAAATAGCCTTAACACGCTGACAATATTTCGCCGACACAGGGTTCATTCGTTTCGCATAGTGACCAGCATTATATTTTAAAATCGCACCACAAGTAGTGCCACCACCGCGGCGATACGCTTCACCTAAATACTTCATGCCAAATGCGATATTATTTTCGGGATGGTAAAGGTTTTTTGTCGAACCTGAATACCCCATACCGCGGGCGGTTGCTGGCTTAATTTGCATCAAACCAACCTCGCCCGCAGCCCCTCGCGCATTGGCGTTATAATTGCTTTCAATCTGCACAACGGCGCGCGCCAACGATACTGGCACACCGTTTTTCTTCGCATGTTTCTGAATGAGTGTATCGTAAGGTGAAGCTGTGTAGCCCGACGCTGTACTTTTTGAAGTTGTTGTTTTTTTCGTGCTCTTTTTAACCGACGATGTTTTTGTGGTTTTATCAACATCCTTGTCGTCGCTTGTTGTTTGGCAAGCAGATAGCATTAGCGCGCTGCCAAGAAGGCAGGCCGTGACCAAAACTCTCATCAAAAATTCCTTAAATTGTCTTGTAAATCTGCGAACTAATCGCAAGATGTTTATTGCGCTTCTAAACGGCGAAAATCCGCCTAAAATGTGGCACTGCGGTAAACATGTGTTTCAAAAACATCAAAAAACAAACAATTCGCGATCAAGACAGTGCTGATAACAAACGATGGAGTGTTTCAATCGTCGAAATATCAGCAATTCCATCAACTTTTTCCGGACGAAAATGCCGTTGAAAGGCAATAATATCCTGCTCGGTACGCTCATCAAATTCACCGGTTATCTCCGTTCCATAACCATAGAGTGATAACATCGATTGCAATGCTTCAATCGGCTGCCCCGTCTCACCGCGCATAAAATAGCGCCCACTGCGAATGGACGAAGGATCAACCAAATGCCCAATCCCATGCGCGTGTAATTCAGGCCATGGAAACCATTCCCCAGGATCACGCTTGCGCCCCGGCGCAATATCCGAATGCCCAAGAACCCGCTCCGGCACAATATTGTGTCGCTCAATAATGGATTTAGACAAATCAATCACGGATAAAATTTGTGCTTGTGGAAATTCCGGACATCCGAACTCATGGCCTTGATTTGCAATTTCAATTCCAATCGAATGAGAGTTTACATCTCCCTCACCCTTCCAGATGCTTTGACCAGCATGCCAGGCTCGATCTTGTTCTCGAACCATCTGCGTGACCTTACCAGCTTCATCAATAAGATAATGCGCAGACACTTGAGATTCTTCGACACATAACCAATCACGCGCAGCTATTGCAGTTTCCATTGCCGTATAGTGCAAAATGAGCATATCTGGTCCATCTACACCGCGTCTCTCGCCAAAATTTGGTGATGGGTGAACATCTGCACCCTTAAAATCAGGTTCAAAATTATCCTGTGATGACATTAACCAGGAACCTGCATTTTCTTCACGGCTTCAAACGCCAAATTCAATTTGGCCATACGCTCTCCTGCCATGGATAAAAACTCATCTGGCACACCGCGGGCCCGTAAATTATCAGGATGGCTCTTTTTAGCCAATTCACGATAGCGACGCTTAATCTCATCAAATGGCGTATTCTTAGTCACACCCAAAACGGCGAATGGGTCCATACCATCTGGATGAACATGACGGGCAGAAATTTGAGAGAAATGTACTTCATCCAAACCAAAAATCTCAGCAACGTGCTGGAGAAGTTGCTCTTCGCGCTCATGAATAACACCATCAGCTTTTGCGATGTGATAAAGCCCATCGAGAACATCTTGTAAGACAGGACAATTGCTATCTCCCGAACTACAAAGTCCAGAAAGGCGCGCAGCATAAACCTCATAACCTGCAACATCCTGTTTGGCTAAATTGTATAGTTTTGAAACATGTGCGGCTTCATTTTCAGGGATCTCAAAAATATCTTGGAAGGCTGCAACCTCAGATTCTGTAACAACGCCATCAGCCTTCGCCATTTTGGCAGACAAGGCAATGATGGCAACAGAAAAGGCAACCTTACGACGCGTTTCAGGATCACCTTCAAACGCAGTTCTAACGGCTTCAACGATGCTTGAGACGATACTCTTTGCGGTTTCGCCAACTTTGTCTAAAATTTCGCAAATCGATAACATGCGAATTCTATACAATAATACTCATGTATTATCGAGTAAATTCTGCATTGCTTCACCAGATAGTGAACGAATGCTTATCTCAGTTCCGTCATATAGCGCGTTTAGCACTGCCCACGATATCGCCTTTGACCAACAAGCGTTTGAACTCCATCAAGCATTTAACCTGCTCTGCATGTTCAACACCGTGAAGAATAACGCGTAAATTCATACAATCTGCAAGTCGCACTAGATTGACCAGCAACTCATATGAACTCTCATCAAAAGCAATATCTTTCACCCAACTTTTACCCAGGATCAAATATGTATTTTTAAGCTTCTTGCCCAAGCCAAAATTACTGATGTCGCCGCTAAACCCTTGCGAGGCAATACGCACGCCAAGCCTAATTATTTCATCAAGACTATTCTCCAACAGCTTAGCATTGTCAGTGCGATGAAGTGTATCAAATGAGAACACAAAATCATGACCTGAAAGCTTATGCTCTTTAAGAAGATCCGCAAAATAACTTGGGAATGTCGGATCAAGCAATTGATCCGAATCTAATTGCAAAACCACAGTTTTACGCTGGGTCCATGTTGCCATGGTTTTCATGGTACATTCTAAGATTGCACGATCGAATTGAACAATAAGCCCTGTTTCTTTTAATATCTGAGTATATTGGTTATCAGAAAAATCCCCAAATTCGGGATTTCTACTTTTGGCAGACACATCAAACATTGAAAAAGCTAAATCAGACGCATAAGCAATAGGTTGAAATTCTAAATCAAAATCCGAGGTAAAAATCATTTTACGCAAGGCCTGCTTAAAATCATGCTTTATGCGTGTTTCTTTCTCCATTTGCTCACAAAAAAATCGATGAGCTGAACCTGATACAGTTTTTGCTTTATAAAGCGCCATATCAGCACGCTGTAGCAACGAACCGATATTATCGTCGCTTTCACGAGCCCAGGTGATGCCAACGCTGCCGCCGCCCTCAATCTCAGATTGAGCAATTTGATAAGGGTGTGACAAACCCTGAATGAGCTTTTCACAAAACTCATCAACCTGCACAAAGCTCGGACCACCATCCCAAATTATAACAAATTCATCTCCACCCAAGCGATAGCATTTTACCTGCATTGAGGATAACAAAGATAAACGACTTCCCAATTCACACAGCATTTTATCGCCCGCTGCATGACCGAGCGTGTCGTTGATAAATTTGAAACGATCAAGATCTAGCAGCATTAAAGCGCATCGATCATCATTCGAATAAGGCTTATTAAAAAACACTTTGGTGTCTTCGATCAGTCCCCGTCTATTGCGAAGGCCTGTAAGCTGGTCTTGGTAGGCAATTTGTTCAAGTTCCTGAACCTCATCATCCTTAGACATTTCAGCTATGTGTGCGGACATGGGAATACCACTTGCAGCCAAAAACAGGTGAATATCCACCTCTTGGTTCGTAGCCAATGAAAAATCACCAACAATCAATACAAATATTGTCAGTGCAATCAAACCCAATATTGTCATCGCCGGCCACACGTTACCATCACGTGTATACTGATCCAGCGGAAACCATTTTAACTTCATGTTAAACGCTCCCATTAGTGCCTCAACATAACACCTTCAGGTTTAATCAATTATTACTAACGGTAATAACCTGTGAGCTTGTTATAAATTATGGTTAATGATTTATTAAGCACTCACCACGCATCTATGGCCCGGCGAGCGCTAACTATGGCCATTTTAGAGATTGGACTATAGAGTTAGTGCAAGGAATCAAACTGATGTGGAGAGCGGTTTTGCCATTTTTTTCTAATAAAAGCCTATCAATACTACTTGCGGCAGGAATTGTTGCAGGTTTTTCAACCTTACCAAACCAAGCGCAAGCAGCCGCTTGTGGGGGAAAACTTTCAACATTTTTAAACGGTGTTAAAAAAGAGGCCATCACCGAAGGCATCAGCAAAAAAGCTGTCAACGCGGCTTTAAAAAATGCGCAAATCAGCAAAAAAGTTTTATCACGGGATCGCGCTCAAGGCGTTTTCAAACAAACATTCTTAGAATTCTCGCGACGTTCGGTGAGCCAAAATCGCTTAGATCATGGCGCTAAAAACCTTAGAAAATACGCGTCCACATTTAAACGTGCCGAGCAGGAATTTGGTGTATCCTCTCCCGTAATCGCTGCTTTTTGGGGTCTGGAAACAGACTTTGGTGCCTTCCAGGGTGATTTCAATACAATGAACGCTTTGGTGACATTGGCACATGATTGCCGCCGCCCAGAGCTGTTTAGACCACAGCTTATTGCCGCCATTAAGATGGTTGAATTGGGCGATCTATCCCCATCTGGAACAACAGGCGCATGGGCTGGCGAAATTGGCCAGGTTCAGATGTTGCCGGAAGATATCGTACGCTATGGTACAGATGGTGATGGTGATGGGCATGTGAATTTGAAAAAGAGCTCACCAGATGCAATTTTAACAGCAGCGGCTTTCATTCAAAGCCTCGGCTGGCAACCTAACCAACCTTGGGTCATGGAAATCACTCTTCCAGGTGGCGCTTTCCCTTACGAAAAATCGGGCCTCCGAAAAGGCATGACCACAGGCGACTGGGCAAATCTTGGCGTGACAGCAAGAAATGGTAATCTGCCGAATTCGTCCCTTCCAGCCGATTTACTATTGCCACAAGGACGCAAAGGTCCGGCATTTTTGGCATTCCCGAATTTTGATATCTATTTGGAATGGAATAAAAGCTTCATCTACACAACATCAGCTGCGTATTTTGCAACGCGCTTGGGGGGCGCAAAGCGTTATAATGCGGGCAAACCAGATCAGGGTTTAAGTGATGCGCAAATGAA
>CAJQOR010000282.1 GCA_905479965.1 uncultured Rhizobiaceae group bacterium
ATCTTGCGACAAACACATCGCCATTTCCAAACGCCGCTTATCACCGCGAGACATCGAAGAAGACATCATATTTCGTTTATCGATCATATTTACATCGATCAACATTTGTTCAGCTTTTTCGATCATGTCCTTTTCATTTGCAACAGATTTAATTGCATTGAGTGAGTAAGAACCGTCGCGTTTGGCAAAACATGGTATCATCACATTTTCCATAACCGTCAAATCTGAGAAGATTTCAGGGGTTTGGAACACACGAGAAACACCCATTTGGTTGATCTCATGTGGCTTTTTGCCGAGTAAAGATTGCCCATCGAATGTAACCGCGCCAGTATCTGGTATGAGTTTACCAACAAAGCAGTTCAGCAACGTTGATTTGCCAGCTCCATTAGGCCCGATGATCGCATGGATCATACCTTCATCAACATTGAGATTAACGTTCGATAACGCTTTCAATCCACCAAAGTTTTTATTCACATTTTGGACTTCTAAAATTCCCATATCATGAACTCCTAAATGTTATTCAGCTGCAGCAGCGGATGCACCGCCTGAGCTTTTATCATTGTCTGCTTTTTTACGCTTAAACAGTCCCGCAACCAACTGGCCACCTTGAACAAGGCCCCCTGGTAGGAAAATAACAACAAGCATAAACAATATACCAAGCGTTAGGTGCCAGCCTTTACCGATAAACGGATAAACGAGGCTAACGACGAAATCGCTAATGCCATCTGGCATGAAAGAGAACCAAGTTTCTAAGATATTAGAATTAATCTTTGATACGATATTCTCAAAGTACTTGATAAATCCAGCTCCCAAGACAGGGCCAATCAATGTTCCTGCGCCACCAAGAATGGTCATAAGCACAACCTCACCAGAAGCTGTCCAGAACATACGCTCAGCACCAGCTTGCGTATCCATCGCAACCAATAAGCCACCCGCAAGTCCGGCATACATGCCTGAAATAACAAATGCAGCGAGTGTGTAGGGTTTTGATTCAACGCCGGTGTAATTTAGACGCTGTTGGTTCGATTTAACGGCACGCAACATCAAGCCAAATGGTGATCTAAATATGCGAATTGAAAGATAAAACGCTAAGAGCATGCAAACGGCGGCGATGTAAAATCCCACATTAAATGTGAATATCCAATTTCCTATGACCAACTCATAACTATCATTCATATACATGCCAAACAGGTTGGCACGCGGGGTAACACCTTCTTGCAATGCTGCATCCAATATACGTGGATCATTAACTTTTGGCTGCAAGCCCGTTTCACCACCTGTAATCGGAGTTAAGACCGAGTAGGCAAGTGAATACGACATTTGTGCAAATGCTAATGTGAGAATGGAGAAGTAAATACCTGAGCGTCGTAGCGAGATCCAGCCAACTAAAAGCGAGAACGCACCAGCAACAATAACAGAGACAATGATTGCCGGGATCACATTAAGCGTCAGAAGTTTGATCATCCAAACACCAGCATAAGACCCCACACCCAAAAATGCTGCATGTCCAAAGCTGAGATAACCAGTGAGGCCAAACAAGATGTTAAACCCAATAGCAAAGATGCCAAAGATCACAAGACGCTGCATAAGGTCAGGGTAACCGCCATTGAACTGCGCCATAACTGAATCCTCAGGAAAAGGATTTAAAATAAATGGTGCAAGAAGTGTTATAGCGATAACAATTAGTAACAGAACTGAATCTGATTTTCGTAATCCGAACATAGTTATTCCTCCATCACGCCGGCTTTACCCATAAGACCGCGAGGTCTTGTAAGAAGCACGATGATAGCGACTAAATAGATGATGATTTGATTGATACCGGGAAGGGTTTCTAAGACAACCGTCATTGATGCAAAGCTTTCAAGTATTCCTAAAAGGAAACCTGCAAGCACAGCACCCGATAACGACCCCATTCCACCGACCACAACAACCACGAAACTTAGGACCAAGAAGTCCATACCCATGTGATAGTTGGGTGAATTAATAGGCGTATACATTACACCCGCAAGACCTGCCACAGCTGCGGCTAGTCCAAACATAATAGTGAAACGTTTGTCGATGTTAATTCCTAGCAAACCCACAGTTTCACGGTCCGCCATACCGGCACGAACAACCATGCCAAAAGTAGTGAACTGTAGGAATGCAAAAACACCGCCGATAATTACTGCAGCAAAGCTGAAATACACTAGCCGCCAATATGGATAGATAATAGAATTGGCCTCGTAACCAAGCATCGCACCAAAATCGAACGAGCCTTTAAATACATCGGGCGCAGGTGTTGGAATTGGGTTCGCACCGTAGAAATATTTGATGACTTCTTGCAAAACAATCGCAAGACCAAAGGTTACTAATATTTGGTCAGCATGCGGACGCTTATAAAAGTGCTTTATGAGCCCACGTTCCATTATAAATCCAATAAGGACCATAACGGGAATTGCAAATAATATGGAAAGCGGTACTGCCCAATCAATAACGACATTACCAAAGTTTTCACCCAGAATATCGTAAATATATGGCACTTCGACTTTGAGTGGGTTACCCAAGAAATCTTTCTTCGTCGCATCAATAACGATGTGACTAAGTGTAAGAAGCTTACTTAGAGTTACCGCGCAAAACGCCCCAATCATGAAAAGCGCACCGTGTGCGAAATTAACCACACCGAGTGTACCAAAGATCAATGTTAGACCCAGAGCGATCAACGCATAAGCCGACCCTTTGTCCAAGCCATTAAGTACCTGCAGGACAATTGCTTCCATAGCATCACCTTAAAAGTTTATATCAATTTAAGAATTGTAGTTATGAGAAAAGGGGCTAGATAGCCCCTTTTCGATAGGTATTCGCAAATTATGCGCCTGGGTTACAATCGCCCAATGTTGCTTCTGGTCCACCCATTTGTGAAATTTTAGCATCATAAGTAACTTGCGCCACTGGCGTAACTTCCACAACTTCAAGAATATCGAATTCTGATGTTGGGTTTTCTTTACCCTTCACAACCAACACATCTTTAAAGCACTGGTGATCTTCAGCACGGTAAAGTGTTTTACCATTACCTAGGCCGTCAAACTCGAAGCCTTCAAGTGCTTCAACGATACCACATGGGTTAAATGTGCCAGCACGCTCAGCAGCATCTGCATATAGCAATGTCTGACAGTAAGTTGTGTGCGCAGCCTGTGATGGCGGGAAGCCATATTTCTCACCAAAGGACTTAACAAAGGCTTTTGAACCTTCGTCCTGTAGTGACCAGTGCCAGTT
>CAJQOR010000283.1 GCA_905479965.1 uncultured Rhizobiaceae group bacterium
TTCTTCAAGAATGTCAGAACTGATGCCCGTGCTTTTGTTGCCGCTTCTGCATGATACGCATCCCTGTGATCATTAAAGAATGCATGTTCGGTACCCTCATATATGTCGATAGTCGCATTCTCATTATCTGACAGATCACTAATCAATCTTTTGATGTCTTCTGGTGGAATTAAGCCATCAGTTTCAGCAAACGCACCCAAATAGGGCATCTCGATCATCCGAGTAATGTCTATTGGTAGGAATGGTTTTGTTTCCATTCGTGGAAAATTTATACGGCCATAAAAATTAATAACACCAGCCAAACGCGCATCAAATGCGCCAAGGTTATGCGAAAAGCGCCCCCCCATACAAAAACCCCATGCAAAAACTTTCTCCGTGTTAATTTCGCTCTTATCCGACAACACCCAATCCAAAGTCTTTCTGCAATCCAAAGTACAACGAACATCATCGAATTTTTGAAAAGTATCTGCCCACTTCTCCAGCGGGTCAGTAGGGACTGGAGGTGCATCTCCTCTAAAGAGGTCGCAAACAACAGCGGCATAACCTGCATCAGCTAAGCGATCAGCTACCTCCTTCATATGCAGGGTCATTCCCCATAGTTCAACCTGCATCAATACGGTTGCACGAGGTGCACTTTTCGGCATCGAGACATATGCATCCATCATGCCGCCCATGACTGGAATCGAAACATTACCCTTAATAAGTGTCATACTTTATCCTATCCGAATAGAACTGAAGGCAGCCATGTTGCTAGTTGCGGAAATAAGAAAACCATTGAAAGTGCAAATATCTGTATCGCAATGAAAGGCAACACACCTTTATAAATATCAATGGTTTTTAATTCAGGTGGGGCTACGCCGCGTAGATAAAACAACGCAAATCCAAAAGGAGGCGTGAGAAATGATGTCTGAAGATTCATTGCAATTAAGACACCAAACCATATTGGATTTATATCTGATTGCAGAATGACAGGTGCGACGATTGGCATAATAATGAAAACAATCTCGATGAAATCAAGAAAGAAACCCAAGATAAACACCAGTAAACTAATGGCCAGAAGTGCACCTATTGGACCGCCAGGAATTTTTTCCATGGCATGAGTTACAACCTCTTCCCCTCCAAATGAGCGAAAAATTAAGGAGAAAATTGTTGCCCCTACCAATATTGCAAATGCCAAAGTCGAAACCCGCATACTATCTGACAAAATTTTATCTAGTAACTTTAATTGGATCAAAATAATAACTGAAGCAATTGCACCCGCAGCCAATGCAAAAGCTGCTATCAAAGCAATACCAATGAAAAAGATATTCCACGCCGAAAGGACATCAAGCGTAATTCGCAAATCAGCCACCGAACGCAATAGGGGCAGTAAAAAAGCAGCGGCAATGGCAGCAGTTACTAAAACCTCAAGAACTTGAGATCCCGGATTATCGGTCCCCTTTGCCACGCGGAATAAGCGTTTGCCAGCAAGTAAAAATGCTCCCAAAGCGCCTACTCCAGCAGCCTCTGTTGGCGTAGCTACGCCCATAAGGATTGACCCCAAAACGGCAACGATAAGCAATAATGGTGGGACTAGACTGGCGAGTAAAGGCAAAACGGCTGTCGACTCGTCCTCCTCAATCGGCATGGCAGGTGAATATTCTGGCTTCACAATACCAACGATAAATTGGTAGAGTATATAAAGAAAAGCCAGCCCAATACCGGGAATAAGCGCACCAGCAAATAAATCACCAACCGATATCGGATCAGATGAAAAATTTCCAATCTCTCTTTGCGCTTCCATATAAGCACCAGACAATTGATCGCCTAGAAATACCAATACAATGGATGGTGGAATGATTTGGCCCAAAGTTCCAGCGGCACAAATAGAACCTGCTGCAAGCGAGGGTTTATAGCCTTGCTTGAGCATTGTAGGTAACGAAAGTAACCCCATAGCAACAACAGTGGCACCGACAATACCAGTCGAAGCGGCTAGCAACGTACCCACCAATGTTACTGAGATACCCAGACCTGCGGGAATCCCACGCGACAACTTGGCCATATTAACGAGCAAATCTTCAGCTACCCGACTTTTCTCCATCACAACACCCATTAAGATGAAGAGTGGGACTGCCGTAAGCACCTCATTGTACATCGCGGTCCCGAAAATCCGCGACGGAATTGCAGACAAATAGGAGACATCAAAAAGACCATAAAATAGAGCTGGAATAGATACCAAAAGCGCAGCGCCAGGTAATGCAAAGGCAACAGGTATGCCGATTAAAACAGAACCAAAAGCGAAGAAAAACAACAATAAGACAAAAGTTAACTGAAGTGTATCCATTGTCATTCAACCTCTTCATTAGGCAAAATCCAAGGACTTCTTTCATCGCTCGTAAATAGTTTTACGGTCGTCGCTAAAGCCTGTAATCCGACACTTACTGCAAAAATCAAAATGCAGGTTTTAAGTAAAAAGATTGCGGGTATACCGCCAGCCTGTGGTGATCCTTCGAATGCGCCCCACGAGTTCGCCACATAGACCCAAGCAGTCATCGCAATGACTGTTGAAACAGGCAGAACAAAACATAGCATAGCGACAATATCGACAACGCGTCGTCGCGCGTGACTAAACATCGCGTAAAAAATATCAACTCGGACATGCTGATTTATTTGTAATAAAAATGCTGCCCCAAATAGAAACAAAGTTGCGTGCCCGTAAATTACCACCTCTTGTACCGAGCTAATACCATAGCTAAATACATACCTCGCAACTACAGAAAACACCTGACAAAACACCATGGTGAGCGCTGCCCAGCCTGCTAATTTAGCCATTTTTCTATTAATCAGCTCAATAGAATTTATTAATTTTTCCATCTCAATACATTCCAAATACATAAAAGAGGCGGCAAGCTATTTGCCTGCCACCCAAGTTCTCGGGAGGGTTATCTAGTTTTTGCTACGAGCTAATGAACGTGCTGCCAAATATGCTTGTTCTGATTGCTCTGTCCAAGAAGAAACCTCATCCAAGAAAGTTTTGTATCCTTGATAGACTTTATCGGTCATAGGATCGGCAGCAGCAGCATCTGCTAACACTTTTTTGGAAGCTGCACCAAGGGCGATAATAACATCATCAGGATATGAGCGTAGCTGGACCCCATGTTCCTTCAGAAGAATATGGAGAGAACGCGAATGATTTGCAATGAAATCAGCTGGGTTCATAACGTTTTCTTGTGCTGCGGCAAGTTTTATAACTTCTTGATCTGCCTTTGCCATATTACCCCAAAGTTCAAGATTGATACCCAAGCTCTCCGCCGAAGTCGGCTCTTGGAAACCAGGGTTATAAAAATAATCAGCAGCTTTGTAGAAACCAAACCCAAGATCAATCCATGGTCCGGCCATTTCAGCAGCATCCACCGCGCCTGATTGAAGAGCCGCAAATATCTCCCCGCCAGGTAAGCTAACAGCCACACCGCCGACCTCTTCAATTACATTTCCACCAAAACCGGGAATGCGCATTTTAAGGCCTTTTAGGTCTTCAATCGAGTTGATTTCCTTGTTGAACCATCCACCCGCTTGCGCTGATGAGTTACCAGCCATAAACGCCTTGATACCGAAGGATGCTGATACTTCATCCCAAAGCTCTTGTCCGCCTCTATGATAAACCCAAGCATTGTGTTCTGCAGTCGTCATGCCAAACGGAACACCTGCGAAAAAATTAAATGCTTGCGACTTACCTTGCCAATAATATTCAGCTGCGTGATACATATCTGCTGCACCAGAAGCCACTGCATCAAGGGCCTCAAAGGCAGGCACAAGTTCACCCGCACCAAAAACCTTTACGGAAATACGTCCGTCTGTTGCTGATGTAATTGAATCTGCAATACGTTGGGATGCAACACCTAGGCCTGGGAATTTTTTTGGCCAACCTGTGACCATCTTTAACTCCATTTTACCTTGTGCAAGAGCAGGCGTTGCCAATGGCAGAACGACGGCGCCTGCAACGGCGGCCTTTGCTGAATTTGTCAAAAATTGACGTCTTGAGTTTACTTTCTTCATTCTTGTTTCCTCCCTTTTAGAAACGTTGGTGTATTAAGTTAGTTTAAATTTGCAGTGGTCCCACGTGGGCAAAATTCAGTTCGATACTGAATAAGTTTAGGCTCACCCTTATGCCCTTCTATGCGCCCGATAAGAGCAGTTACTGCATCTGCTGCCATCTGTTTTAGAGGCTGCCTCATCGTTGTAAGATCAAAAACATCCCATCCCGACATTTCAATCCCATCAAACCCGGTGACCCAAACCTCGTTTGGTACACTTACGCCACATGCTTTGAGCCCATTCAGCACAGCAAAAGCGATCACATCATTCCCGCAGCTAATAGTATCTGGGGGAGTCGGGAGCGACATCATATCAATCGCAGCCTGGCGAAATGCTTCTTGGGAAAACTCTGATTGGAAATAGTATTGTTCTGGAACGGAAATATTGGCGGTGTTTAAACCTTCCCTAAAACCTTTTTCACGATCAAACAGTGTGGTCCGATCTAAGGGGCCATTGATAAAAGAAATTCTTTCTCGACCATGTTTCACTAAATAATTCGCAATTGTTTTAGCACCATCAAAATTAGTTGACACCACTTGATCGCATTCGGAATTTTCGAGATACCGGTTGAACGAAACAGTGGGAATTTTACTCTTCAGCGCAGCATCCATAGCTTCTATTTGGTGGCTAGCTGCTGTAAAGATGATTCCATCTACCGCGCTCTGACGAATAGCAGATAGTATCGCACCTTCACCATCAGCATCCGTGTTCCAAACAACCAATCTGCGGTTTTTTGCGGCAAACTGGATTGAAAGTGTTTCCAAAATTTCTGGGACGATCGGATTTGTAATTCGCGATACGGCCACACCCACTGTTCTGCTTTGTTTCGTACGCATGGCCTGCGCGAAAGTATTGGGCTGATACTCGACGTCCTTTATAGCTTTTAAAACGCGGGACCGAGTTTTTTCAGACACATATCCATTGCCAGAAAGCACACGTGAAACTGTCGCTTGAGAAACACCAACAAGTTGGGCTATGTCATTACTATTCAATTTTTGTGATTTCGTATTCATAAATTATACCTCACATACATAGCTAAAAATCTTACATAAATATCTATTGCGGTTTTTATATGAATACGTATACATGTTAGAAATTGCAACACTTAATTTTGAGGATTTAATATCCATGGCCGATTACAGCTCACTCACATTTCTTTCTTTACTCATTTTTGGATTGTTGGCGACCGGCGCAATTGCAGGCATACTTGCTGGTTTACTGGGCGTGGGCGGAGGCATCGTTGTCGTGCCAGTACTGTTCTATCTCTTCGAATTTTTGGGCATTCCTTCGGATGTCGCAATGCACCTTGCCGTGGCAACGTCGCTTGCGACCATCATCCCAACTTCAATCTCATCTTCACGGGCTCACATGAAAAAGGGCGCCCTCGATATCGATTTATTGAAAAGCTGGACGCCTTTCATCTTTATTGGCGCTGCCTTAGGCGGATATGTGTCCAAGTATATAAACGGCGCTCAACTCACAGCTATTTTTGGGGGAATAGCTCTAATTGTATCGTTGAACATGGCAAATCCAAAAAAAGTAGTTTTATCAGAAGAACTTCCAAAATCAAAAGCCTTGAGAAGCGCGATCGGCAGCGCAATTGGACTTTTATCATCCTTGATGGGGATCGGCGGAGGCACATTATCCGTACCAATTCTGACCTTATTTTCTTTCCCTGTTCATCGTGCTGTTGGCACCGCATCAGCATTTGGCATCGTCATAGCCGTTCCGGCTGTACTAGGCTTCATCGCGTCCGGCTGGACAGTGGATGGGCGTCCACCCTATTCACTTGGCTATGTAAGCCTTCCCGCCGCAGTTTTGATTTTCTCAGCAACAATTTTTACCGTACCAATTGGTGCTCAAATTGCACATGCAATTAATCCACGAGCACTTAAATTGGCATTCGCAGCATTCCTATTTCTAACAGCCCTACGTATGCTAAGTAAACTCTTCTAGAAAATGAGCTATGCCAACATTTAAAGATCTTGTTGTGTCTTTAAAACTGCTAAGAAATGACTTATCCCAAACGCATGAATTTCTCAAATTTAGACTAATCTTGAAAAAACCTATTTAATACTTCTGATTTATCGTAACTTCGGGGGTATTGCCAAGTTGTTTCAGCCTGCAGTATCTTGTAGTCGAATTCGATGAATAATTTAGCAGCCTTGCCCCGCCTCAAGGGCAACCGTTTTTCGCAAGCGATCATATCATACGCCGTTTGGACGTATCACCGCTTCGATTTGAGTACTGCTGATGTCGAAGATCTTTTGGCAGAACGCAGAATCACTGTTAGCCGCGAAGCGATCCGTCTGTGGGTCAATCGTTTTGGTCAACATTTCGCACATTGCATCAAGCGGGATCGTCCGCGGCCGAACGACAAGTGGCACATGGACGAAGTTGTGATCACGATCCGTGGCCGGAAACACTGGCAATGGCGGGCGATCGACGCAATTAGTGACGTTCTTGATATTCTGGTGCAATCACGTCGTAATGCCAAAGCAGCAAAGCGCTTTTTCAAAAGATTAGTTGTAAGGTTTGGGGAGCCTAGGGTCGTGATCACCGACAATTTACGCAGTTACATCAAACCCACCAAAACACTGGCAAAGAACGCTGAACATCGCGCCCACAAAGGCCTGAATAATGCGATCGAGGTGTCACACAGGCCGACCCGCAAACGAGAG
>CAJQOR010000284.1 GCA_905479965.1 uncultured Rhizobiaceae group bacterium
CTCATTCATGAAATGGCGAAAACCAACTGAGATTATCCCCCGGCGACAGGCAGAATGTAATCTGTTTTTCGATGGTGCATATTCAAGCAATGGCAATGTTAATGTGTACCGCGCGACATCAAAAGGTAAGGTGTTGTGGTCGAGCGGTAAACGCGTGGCGTTGCCTGAGGTCACCTTTACCAATGAGCTAAAATCATCACACCAAAAGCCAGTAAGTAATCCCACTAGTAACACCAAGTCAGATGCAAAATCACTGATCATAATCGTAACGATGGTTGTGGCTTTGAGTGTCGCTTTTTGTAATAAAATAAAACGTTTTTTCAATGGGTTAGGATAGATAAATGAATCATTTTATCAAGGTGACTAACCTCATGAAAGGTTTCCGCACAGTCACCATCAATATGCTCTTCACCATCATGCCTATCTTAGAAATGAGTGAAATACTTGATGTTTTACCTGATGGGTATGAGGCAAAATACGCTGTTATGATCGCACTTGTGAATTTGTATCTGCGCACGATCACCACAACGCCGATTTGTAAGTCATGATCAGTCATATTTTATCGTGGTTCACTGGTGGTGCGTTCGAGGTAATTGGCGGTCAAATTACCCGCGCATATGAGGCAAAATTATCAGCTCAAAATGACGCGGCGCGCATAGATGCCCAAAAGCGCATTGCAACTCTTGAAGCACAGCAGTCGGTGCTGATTGCAGAACAACGCAGCATGATCACCCGTTGGATAAGACCGGCATTTGCGCTGCCATTTGTCATCTATAATTTTAAAATCGTGGTCTGAGACAAAGTCTTGGGATTGGGGGCGACAGATCCGTTATCGCCACATTATTGGCAATTGCAAATGATTGTATTCGGCGCTTATTTTCTCACTCGCCCATTTGAGAAACGCTTCTAGCGCGCATGAGAAGGAGACGTTTGCAAGAATGGAAATAGCCATTAAAGACTTTATGTATTTTCTTGTGCTGGTTGTCGGTGTCACCGGTTCGCACTTCATGCTGCGCGCTCGCGTGATGGTTCTCGAAGAGCGCTCGCGAAACCATAATGATCAGTTTCAGCAAATTCTTTCAGCTTTGAAAAGTTTGGAAGATAAAATAGATCATAAAGCGGATCGATAGATCGATTGCATTGCTCAGCTATTTAATCTTCAATTTATATTTGGTGGTCTGCGATGAGCCGTTCGGATAACTCACCTTGATTGTTGCGCTATCCTTGCCCTTTTTATTTGGGCGATATGTCACACGCTTTCCGTTACAACCTTTTACGCTCTTATTTTTGACAGAAATTGAACCAATTTTTGGCGATTTAATAATTGAAACGCGAACTTGCCCTGTCGTGCAGTTTGAACCTGTCGCATGAGGTTGAATAAGCGTTTTAATTTGCCCAGGGTTTACCAGTACTGTTCTTGTTTCTGCCTGCACAGCACTTGATAAGACGAGTGCTGCGAATATGTAGATTGTTTTCAACATAGTGTTTCCAAAATTTGAGTTGTCAAAAGCTTAACTTTCAAATGGCTTTATGAAAATACGCATCACATTCAACTTGTTTCAATTCTGTGTGAGGACAAAAAATTCCAATTAATATATATCGAATAGCTTGGTTCTTTTCTCCCCGTTCAAAAACGTGCTAGCGTGATGTTATGACCAATCCAAAACTCACATTCTGGTTTGATTTTGCTTCAACCTATTCCTACCTTGCTGCGATGCGCATTGAAGCGCTCGCGGCTCAACAAAGCGTAGAAATTATCTGGCGACCGTTTTTGCTTGGGCCGATTTTCAAATCACAAGGGCTTGAAACATCCCCCTTTAATGTGTTCGAGGTGAAGGGCAAGCATGTGTGGCGTGATCTGGAGCGACAGGCTAATTATTATGGTTTGCCTGCATTTACCAAACCCGAGACGTTCCCACAAAACGGATTAAGCGCAGCACGTATCGCCACGCATAAATCAGCCGAACCATGGGTTATTGATTTCATCAAAGCAATTTTTGCAGCGCAATTTTCGCAAGGCGCATCGATTTCGGATGAATTGATAATCAGTGTTCTAAAGGAACTAGATCAAGATGGTGAACACCTTCTAAACCAAGCAAAAACAGATCAATCTGTTAAAGATAAGTTGCGCCAAGCCACCGAGCAAGCGCAGACTTTGGGATTATTTGGCGCGCCTAGCTTTATCACAGAAGATGGTGAATTGTTCTGGGGCAATGATCGTTTAGAGCAAGCGCTTGATTGGGCAGGGTGGTTTTAGAGGCGTTTAACTGGATATAGTATCAGTAAATAGTACAATAATTAGTTGTTGAAAGTAATAATACTATTTTGCATTGAAGCTTAACTTTCAGTACGTTCCCGTGAATTACAATTTTACGGGGAAATTGAATGGCTGATCAAAGTGGAGAAGTTGTCGCGCAAGTAGCTACTCAACTCGTCAAAGATTCATTGCTGAGTCTTTATGATCCAATATCAAAATATTTAACTGTGCAAAAGGCACAGTTTCTTGAAGGTTTTAATTCGTATTCCGAACTAACTCATAGAAAAAACAGTTTGATACGAACTCTTTATTCTAAAAATAGACCTATACCGCTCTCAGAAGTATACGTAGATACGAACTTTATATTGGAAGAAAACGAATATTATTCCGATACAGATTTAATAAGTAAATTTGCGAAGAAAAAACGCATAGTTGTAAAAGGTAACGGTGGTTCAGGCAAAACTATATTCTTAAAACATTTGTGGGTGTCGCGTTTTGAGAAGCATGAAGGAAGAATTCCAATTTTTGTAGAACTACGCAGATTAAATGACCTAAGTAGCGTAGACATATTAGCATTTTGTAGAAATGAACTTCAGTCTGACATGTCATTTGGTAAAGATGTCTTCGAAAAATTATGTGAAAACGGCAAATTTGAGTTTATTCTAGATGGATTTGATGAGGTAAACCGTGAAAATCGAAAAATTGTCGAACAACAAATTATTTCCCTTTCCGAAAAATATAGGGACTGTTGCTTTTTAGTTTCGGGTCGAGAGGATGATAGGTTTTCTGCATGGGGCGAGTTCGAAATCTATTCTGTTTTGCCGTTGAAATTAGAAGACGTTAAAGACTTGATTAGAAAAATACCGTTTGACCCATCTGTAAAGAAGAAGTTCACAAATACATTAAACACTAGTTTTTATAAACAACATCAGAGCTTTTTATCAAGCCCACTATTGGCTGTTATGATGCTAATGACATTCAATGAAAATGCGACAATACCAAGTAAATTGACTGAATTCTACAAGAGTGCATTTCAAACGTTATTAACTTGGCACGATGCAACAAAGGACTCATTCGAGAGAGAGCGTGCATTATCCGTCGATGAGTTCAGGAAGGTGTTTTCAACATTTTGCTTAATTACTTACTACGATCAGGCATTCGAGTTCGATGAAGAAACATTTCGTAGATATATAAAAAAAGCGCTAGATTATCATTCTATTGGCGCTGACTTAGATGACGTTAAAAATGATATATGCGAATCTGCAAATTTACTTCAAAAAGATGGATTAAAATATATTTTCGTACATCGTTCTTTTCAAGAATATTTTGCTGCAGAATGCACGATGCAAGTAGTGTCAGGTAAAGCCAAGGACTTTCTGGAAGCTTTTTCCATTCGTACTAGAGATACGGTTTTCGCTATGTGTTATGAAATTCACCCTGAGCTTGTTTATGATCAATATTTTTCAGATTGCATAAATACTATACTGCAATCTGACTATCTAGAGACGGTTGCTTCAAAACGTGTAAGTAATAGTTGGATGTGTGAATCCGCCTGGATGGATCTGTTCAGTTTATCTCATCAGGAACCTCGTGTTTCTACTCTATCTATACAGACTAACCCCGATCAAAAATACTTTTTGAGGAACATTTCGCTCTGCGAACAAGTCGCAGATGCTAATTTAGGCGATACACCCACAGAAATATTGCTTGAAACGCTCTATGATAGTGCTCATGTAGCTTCAAAAAACACGTTTAAGGGAACAAACGCCAGACGAATCGTTCGGGTATTTGTCACCTTTAACGGTGACATTCCAAAAATTAGCATTAGAAACCAAGGTGAGCACAAATACTCTCAGAAAGAAATTAACTTGTTTCGCAAGAATTTTAAGGTGATTTTTTTAAATGATCTTTCTAAATCAAAGAAATCTATTAATAACTTTTATCGTAATGCACACGAGTTACTATTGGATATGCAGAAAAAAAGAATTTCCAAAGAAAAGTCTATCGATGTGAGATGCCCCTAGTTTGTTAGACACCTTTTATTTCATTTTGTTCTGTCTGTTTTCAAAGTCAATGGGTGACAGTAAT
>CAJQOR010000285.1 GCA_905479965.1 uncultured Rhizobiaceae group bacterium
TGTCATTTAGTGTCAACATATTGACGTTTCATGACACTATATACGAATAAAAACAAGTGCTACGATGTAATTTGAGGAGAATTTCGCATGAAAAATAGATCCATCATAGTGTCTGGCGGAGCGTCAGGATTAGGTGCTGCAGTGGTGTGTAAGTTAGCTGATTTGGATATGCAGGTCGCGTCCTTGGATCTGGTGGAAAATAAGATGCTTTTAGATATTGATGGCTGCGCATCTTATATTTGTGATGTAACGGATGCCAATAAAGTGATGCAAGCCTTGGCTCAAATTTCTCACGATCTGGCACCCATCGGCGCGGTCATTTCCTGTGCGGGGATAGCACCCAGCTCAAAAATACATGGAAGCAAGGGACTGCATGATGTCGAACTTTTTGAAAAAGTTCTTTGCATCAATGTAACTGGTACTTTCAATCTTATTCGCGCCGCTACTCCGTTAATGAAGGGCAACGAACCAGATGAAAATGGTCAACGTGGTGTCATTATAACAACTGCATCTGTGGCGGCATTTGAAGGGCAAATCGGTCAAATTGCATATTCCGCATCAAAGGGAGCAATCGCTTCGATGACATTGCCGATTGCAAGAGAGCTTGCGCGCGACGGAATTCGTGCCATGTCAATTGCACCGGGTGTATTTGACACGCCTATGATGCAAGGCATGTCTGAAGAGGTGCGCCAGTCGATTGCTCAGACGATACCTTTTCCATCAAAGTTGGCAGACCCAGAAGATTATGCGTCATTGGTTTTGCATATTTTGGACAATAAGACACTCAATGGTGAAATTATTCGATTGGATGGTGCATTGCGAATGGCTGGAAAGTAAAAATTACGTTGATACAAAAGACGAGCAGGAGAATTTAAATGGAAGATCCAATTGTAATTGTTGCTGCAAAGCGAACACCAATGGGTGGATTAGCAGGTGAATTAAGTCCCCTAACTGCACCACAGCTTGGCGCGATTTCAACTCAGGCAGCACTAGAAGAGGCGGGCGTTATTAAAGGTGATGTTGATGAAGTTCTTTTTGGCAATGTGCTGGGAGCTGGTTTGGGACAAGCCCCCGCACGGCAAGTGGCATTAGGAGCTGGCTTACCGCAATCAACCTCTGCAACCACACTCAATAAAATGTGTGGTTCTGGCATGAAGGCCGTCATGTTTGGCTATGATATGTTGTCTATGGGATCCGCTCATATGGTGGTTGCCGGTGGCATTGAGAGCATGTCAAACGCACCTTACCTTTTTCCGAAAGTACGCAGTGGATTGCGTATGGGGCATTCGCAAGTCAACGATCATATGTTTTTTGACGGTTTAGAGGATGTCTATGAAAAAGGCACTTTAATGGGTGTTTTTGCTGAACGGACGGCAACAAAATTTCAGTTTTCACGAGAAGAACAAGATGCATTTGCTATTGAATCGCTCAACCGGTCGCTTAAAGCTCAGGCTGAAGGACATTATAAAGATGAGATTATTGCAACACAGGTAAAGACACGCAAACAAGCTTATACAGTTTGTCGTGATGAACAGCCTGCAAAGGCAAAACCAGAAAAGATACCGCATTTAAAACCTGCTTTTGCTGAAAATGGAACGGTGACAGCGGCTAATTCATCATCAATTTCTGATGGTGCGGCAACCCTTATTCTAACCCGCTTATCCGTTGCCGAAGCGAAGGGGTTAAAGCCATTGGCAAAAATAAATGGCCACGTAACGCATAGTATGGCGCCAGAAGATTTCCCTGTTGCGCCCATAGGTGCGATTGAAAAATTACTTGCAAAAACGGGTACCGTGAAGTCCGATTATGGGTTGTTTGAAATTAATGAAGCTTTTGCGGCAGTTACAATGGCTGCGATGAAAAGTTTGGATTTGCCTCATGATATGGTCAATGTGCATGGAGGTGCATGCGCCTTAGGTCACCCAGTTGGTGCATCTGGTGCACGTATATTGGTTACGCTCTATCATGCAATGAAAACCCATTCTGTGAAAAAAGGGATGGCTGCAATTTGTCTTGCCGGTGGTGAGGCAACAGCCATGACATTGGAATTAATGGAGTAGATTATGATATTAAACGAAACTCAATCTGCCATTCAGGATATGGCAAAGCAATTTGCAACACAGGTTTTATGGCCTGGCGCGGAAGAACGAAGCACGGAAGCAAGGTTCCCCAAAGATGAAATACGCCAAATGGGTGAGCTTGGTTTTATGGGTATGAAAGTTGCCGAAACATATGGTGGCCTTGGTGGTGATTTTGCAAGTTATGCCATTGCGGTGGAAGAGATTGCAGCTGGTGACGGAGCTTGTTCGACGATTATGTCAGTACATAGTTTAACTTGCGAAGTGTTTGAAAAATACGGCACGGATGAGCAAAAAGAAGAATATCTGCCGAAACTGGCCAGCGGCGCGTGGATAGGTGGTTTTGCGCTAACTGAACCTCAAGCTGGATCTGATGCGTCGAATTTAAAAACGACAGCTGTTCGTCAAGGCGATGATTATATCATTAATGGGACCAAACAATTCATCACAAGTGGCCATAATGGCAATGTAATTATATTGTTTGCCGTTACGGATAAAGAGGCTGGCCGTAAAGGGATTAGTGCTTTTATTGTTGAACGCGAAACACCAGGTTACGAGGTTGTAACGATAGAGAAAAAGCTTGGGATTGCCTCCTCTGATACCTGCCAACTTGCTTTTGATGATATGCGTGTTCCTGCAAAAAATCGTCTTGGAAATGAAGGAGAAGGTTATAAAATTGCGCTCGCCAATTTAGAAAGTGGTCGTATTGGTATTGCAGCGCAAGCAGTTGGTATGGCCCGAAGTGCATTTGACTATGCACGTCAATATACCAAAGAAAGAAGTGCTTTTGGCAAACTGATCGCAGAGCATCAAGCGGTTGCTTTTGCGTTGGCCGACATGGATGTTCAAATTGAAGCTGCCCGGCAAATGGTGATGCATGCATGTGCGAGAAAAGATGAGGGGTTACCCTGTATTCGCGAAGCATCCATGGCCAAGTTATTTTCGTCCGAAATCGGTGAAAAAGTATGTTCAAAAGCCATTCAATTATTGGGTGGATATGGCTATCTTTGCGACTACCCCGTTGAACGGATTTATCGTGATATTCGAATTTGTCAGATATATGAAGGCACCAGCGAAATTCAGCGATTGGTCATAAGCCGGGATGCTATTGGCAGGCATTAAAATGGTTGAAAAATGGTTGAAAAATGGTTGAAAAATAGCTGAAAAATAGCTGACATTCATTTTCGAGATGCATAAAGGACACTCATGTCCGCCACCACTAATCATCGAGGCCAACGATAACGATCCCTAGCCTTCCCTGCGTTTGAATTCCTGATGTTCATCTTCCACTAAACCAATTTTCCAATAGCCAGAGATGTAAAGATCCTTTTTTGCCACTTGTTTTTCATTTTGAAGAAAAGCCCTAAGTGATCGGATGACATGAGATTCGCCGGCGATGCATGTTTGAACGCGTCCATCAGGCCAATCAAGTGAACGAATAAATGCTTCCTGTGCGGTTGAATTCATATGAGGCTTGGAATGTTCGATCCAATGAATATCAATACCAGATGGCGCGTTGATCGTTTGTTTATCTTCAAGACTTGTTACTTCAAAAAGCGCAACGCCTTTTGCGTCTCGCGGCATGGCTTCCAATGTTGCAGCAGCAACAGGAATTGCAGAGGGGTCTGCAGCAACTAAATACCAATCAGCATCAAAATGAGTGACTTTTGGTCCGCTTGGTCCTGCAAATCCAAGGAAGCTGCCCGGCACAGCATTCATCGCCCACCGGCTTGCAGGACCATTATCGCCATGTGCAACAAAATCGATATCAAGTTCCTGCGCATCATCACGATAATGTCTCACCGTATAAGTTCTTCGCACCGGGCGTTCGCCGCTGTTAAGTCGCACAGTAAATGCTTCTTTGTTTTCATTTGCATTCGGCAAAATAAGCTTACAATTACCGCCCTCGCAGCCAATTGGAAAACCATCAAGTTCTGGCCCACAAAATGTAATGCGGATCATATTAGGCGTGAGATAGAACGCATTTTTTACAGTAAGAATCCGAGGGCCAGGTCGTCCTGAGACCTTATTAGCCAGTTTTTTAAGAGTTGCTTGTAGCGCCATATAAATAGTTCCCATCAAATTGTGATATTAATACATGATTAAAATAGTCAAGTATTATGTGTCTCAGTCAGATGGGTATTTAATTGGCGACTTACAAGACCTGCATGTTTAACCTAGCAAGGTGTTTAAATTTGCGGCCCAGATGAAATCATTTTCACTTAATCCATCAATCTCATGGGTAGTCAAACGCACGGTCACATAACCAAACCCGAAACTGATATCTGGATGATGACGTTCTTTGTCGGCCAACCAAGCACATAAATTGGCAAGGTAAGTCGCTTTTGCAAAGCCCTTAAACTTGAAGTGACGTTCCAATATTTTGCCTGAAGCATCCAACTGCCATGCGTCTCCAAGCATCTCCAATTGGGCTTTTACAGCTTCAGGCGATAGGACAGCCATATCGCCCGAACATGGGACGCAAGCTTTTTCAGTTCCAATCATAATTTTCTCACTTATTGTGCTGCGACGATCTTGTCGGGGAATTTATTTGGCAAAAGCCCTAGTTTTTGAGCTTCATGCACATCTTGCAGCAGATTGCGTTCTGCTGCCGATAATAGAATTTCAGGATCATCAATAACAAAATAACCCATTTGGTGCATATCAATCCGATACGGTGTACGCAGGATCGTTGTTATATCAAAAACATCGCGGTCAGGGATATCGCTGGCTACAGAATAAATCAGCTCCGTTGGCGATGATGCCAAGCCTGAACCAAACGCTTTAATAACACCATTTTCACGACGTAAGCCAAATTCGATAGAAAACCAATAAAGTCTTATCAACCAAGCATAATCTTTTTCATTTGCTTCAAGACCAGCTTGACCAATTGACTGACTAAACGCAGCAAAACGACCATCACTTAGAAGTGGTGTGTGGCCAAAGATTTCATGAAATATGTCGGGTTCTTCAATATAGTCAAAATCTTCGCGTGAGCGTATAAACGATGCTGCGGGGAACACGCGCTCTGACAACATTCCAAAAAATGTCTTAAAACCAATTAATGCTGGCACGGGTTGAACGCGCCAACCTGTTAAATCAAGTAATCTTTCAGATAAATCTGCGCAGCTAGGAACTTTCGTTCTTGGAAGCTCCAACCGTTTTAGACCATCAAGATATTCTTGGGCCATATAGGTTTTAACATTATCTTCTTGTGCGGAATATAGATCAGCCCAAACCGCGTTTTCTTCATCAGAATATTCGATATGTCCGCGGTGGTCAGGCACCTTTGCAACATATTTGCTTGATTTTGGCATTGCTGTTCTCCTTGAAGATCATATTATGTGGTCAATAGGGATATTTCATTTCAAAGAATAGCAAAAATACGCTATTTTGACTTGTTTGCTTTTAAAAATAGGAAATTATGACATATTCAATTCAAAATGCAGATGAATCAATCCTTCGAGCTTTGCAATCAGACGGACGGTTGTCCATGCAAGAGCTAGCGGAGAAAACCGGATTATCTGCGTCACAATGTTGGCGAAGAGTAAGGGATCTAGAGGCATCAGGAATTATTTCTGGTTACACTGCGCAAGTATCTGCAAAGTCGGTTGGGCTAGATGCAATTGCCTATGTCCACATTGCATTGCGGGATCATAATGAAGAAAATATCAACGCGTTCTTACGTCTTATAGAGAGCGAGAATCAGATCGTTGAATGTGCTTCAATTACTGGAGATCATGATTTTGTTCTGAAGGTTTATGCCCGAAGCCCGGAGGATCTTGAGCAATTTATTATGAAGCGGTTGTTAACCTCCGGACTGGTCAAAGACACACGAAGTAATTTTATTTTGCGAGAGATCAAAACACGAAGACCGCTTCCGATTTTATAGAAAATTGCTTCGAACTTGATCCAACGGTTCTTCATCTATGGTCCGGTGCAACACTGCTCTTCCCCATATGATCTGGCTTGCGGTCTGGCTTGCGGTCTGGCATGTGATCCGGCTTGTGATCCGGTTTGGCCCTTTGGAAGGCGTCATTGCTCGCACACTGTTTTTCGATCGATGAAATGCGCGCTAAATCTGAATAATCAATGTGCCAGCGCCGCGCGTTATAAAGTTGAGGAATGAGGCAAATATCTGCCAGCCCTGGTGTATCGCCCGTCGCATATTTTGTTGAAGCAAAATTCTCAACCAGCCTTTCAAACGCGACCAAACCGGGGCGAATAAAATGTTGCATCCATTCCGTTCGCGCTGGATCAAGTCCGCCTGTTGCGTGTTTCATAACAGACAGGTTGCATATCGGGTGCACATCGATGGCAATTGAATAAGCCAGCGCACGACATGTTGCACGAGATGCGGGATCAGGCGGTAAAAGAGCAAGGTGACGCGTATCATTTAGATACTCCAATATCGCCAAAGATTGGGTTATCCGTTCACCGTCGATATCAAGAACTGGAACGAAACCTTGCGGATTGCGCGATAAATGCTGTTGTGTTTTGTGCTCACCATCAAGAAGATTGATATTGATTAAATCATGCTCCAACCCGGCCATATGAAGTGCAATTCGCACTCGATATGACGCGGAAGATTTTGGATAATCATATAGTTTGATGATCGAAATGATACACCTCTGCAATCAGGTATTAATACTTCGTGACATGTTGTTCGATCTTACCAAATATGCTGTTTCCAGCGGCATCTTTCATTTCAATTGAAACTTTATCGCCAAAACTCATGAACGAAGTTGTTGGCTTGCCGTGATCAATTGTTTCAATCATGCGAATTTCCGCAATGCAGGAATATCCCACTCCGCCTTGATCAATAGGCTTGCTGGGTTCCCCGTTCACTTTATTTGAAACAGTGCCAGAACCAATAATTGTTCCTGCACGAAGAGGCCGTGTTTTAGCCGCATGGGCAACCAATTGACCAAAGTCAAATGTCATATCGATGCCTGCATTCGCTTTGCCAAATGGTTTGTCGTTATACTCAACCAATAACGGCAAGTGCACTTTCCCATCTTGCCATGCGTCTGCAAGTTCATCAGGTGTTACTGCAACCGGCGAAAAGGCCGATGAGGGTTTAGACTGAAAAAACCCAAATCCTTTGGCTAACTCATTTGGAATGAGACCACGTAACGACACATCATTGACCAGCATGATCAATTGAATTGCATCGAGTGCTTCATCTCTATTTGCGCCCATTTTAACGTCATCCACGATAACAGCGACCTCACCCTCCATATCAATACCATAAGCTTCATCAGATGAAAGAATTGGGTCTCGGGGGGCAATAAAAGCATCCGACCCGCCTTGATACATCAAAGGGTCTGTATAAAAACTCTCAGGCACGACAGCACCGCGTGCTTTTCGAACCAGCTCCACATGATTGATGTAAGCGGAACCATCGGCCCATTGATAGGCTCTTGGTAATGGAGAAAGGGCTTGTCTTTCGTGAAATCTCTGTTCGGGCTGGGAACCTGATTCTAATGTGTCTGCAACGCGCTTTAACCGTGGAGATATCGTCGACCAATCATCAAGGGCTGCCTGTAAATTTGGTGCAATGTGACCAACAGCTGTACAACTCGTCAGATCGTTTGATACGACGACGAGAACACCATCGCGCGTCCCGTTATCTAATGTGGCTAATTTCATATAATCACTTTCTAAAAATCATTTTTGACCTGGTGTTCCATCAAATTTCTTTTCGATATCAACCCAGCAGTCAATATAATCATCCTGCAACGGGGCTTCCTTGACCGCAAACTCCGTTAAATGCTGAGGAAAGCGCGTTTCAAACATGAACGACATCGTATTTCCAAGCTTTTCAGGTACAAGATCCGCATTGGAAGCCCCTTCAAATGCATTTTTGTCCGGACCATGCGGCAACATCATATTATGCAGTGACATGCCCCCTGGTGCAAATCCTTTGGGTTTGGCGTCGTAAACCCCATGTATATTCCCCATCAGTTCTGACATGACATTTTTATGGTACCAAGGTGGGCGGAATGTGTCTTCAGCGACCATCCAACGATCTCGAAACAGTACAAAGTCTATATTTGCTGTGCCCAATTGACCCGAGGGTGCAGTGAGTACGGTGAAAATAGAAGGATCAGGGTGATCAAACAAAACAGCACCGACTGGGCAATATGTTTTCAGATCATATTTGCAGGGTGCATAATTGCCATGCCATGCAACAACATCTAATGGCGACTGGCCAATACGCGTTTCATGGAATTGGCCACACCATTTTACGGTGACTTTGCTCTGTGTTTCTCTATCTTCAAATGCTGCAACGGGGGTCTTAAAATCACGGCTGTTTGCCATGCAATTGGCACCAATTGGTCCGCGTGAAGGCAGTTCAAATTTTTGTCCATAATTCTCGCAAACAAACCCGCGGCATGGGCCTTCCAAAACCTCAACCCGATAGACAAGACCACGCGGAATAACTGCAATTTCTTGCGGCTCTATATCGATAACGCCAAGCTCTGTACAAAATCGTAGCTTGCCTTCCTGTGGAACAATTAAAAGCTCTGAATCCGCAGAATAGAAATATTCATCCACCATCGATTGAGTGACAAGATAAATGTGGCTTGCCATACCAATCTGGGTATTCACATCACCAGCGGTCGTCATTGTACGCATACCGGTTAGCCAATTTAGTTGATGCTCGGAATGCGCTATCGCATCCCACCGATATTGACCAAGCGATATAATGTCAGGGTGAATGTTGGGAGCTGACCGCCAATGAGGTAGGTCAATTTTGGAAAATTTATGGGTGTGCTTCACAGATGGGCGAATACGATAGCACCATGTGCGCTCGTTCTGATTGCTGGGTGCTGTAAAGGCGGTTCCAGAGAGCTGTTCACCATACAGACCATACTTACATTTTTGCGGACTGTTCATCCCTTGTGGCAATGCACCTGGTAATACTTCTGTTTCAAAGTCATTTCCAAAGCCAGACATATATCTTTTATGTGGCCCATCAGTTGATGGTGCAAATGTGAGCGTCATTCTGCTATCGCCTTTTCGCCGTAATCTCCATTGGCAATCTCTTCCGCCTCAATGCTTTCAAACAATGCCTTGAAGTTTCCTTCACCAAAGCCATCATCTCCTTTGCGTTGAATAAACTCAAAGAAAATTGGGCCAATCACTGTTTTTGAAAAAATCTGCAACAAAATTTTGGTTTCCCCGCCATCAACGACGCCTTCACCATCGATCAAAATGCCATGTTTTTTCATGTTCTCAATTGGTTCATCATGATTTGCAACACGGTCATATGACATAGTATAATACGCATCAGGTGGACCCGGCATGAAGTTAACGCCACGATGAGCAATCGCGTCAACTGAATTGTAGATATCGTTACTTCCCACAGCAATATGCTGTATTCCCTCACCCTTGTACTTTTTCAAGTAATTAACAATCTGGCCAGTTTCGCCACGATCTTCGTTAATGGGTATACGAATACGGCCGCAGGGTGATGTAAGCGCTCTTGAAAGAAGGCCGGTATATTTTCCCTGAATATCAAAAAAGCGAATTTCTTTGAAATTAAATAGATTTTTGTAAAAACGGAACCAGACATCCATATTGCCTTTAAAGACATTGTGCGTCAGGTGGTCCAGATAATAAAACCCCACGCCACTTGGGTGAGCATTTGTAATCCAGTCAAACTCATCATTGTAAGCACTTTGATCATGATACTGTTCAATGAAATAGATCAGCGAACCACCAATGCCAACAATTGCAGGGACATCCATCACCTTACCATCATCTTTGTAAGGTTCAGCACCGTTTTTCACAGCATAATCAAAAGCATGTTCTGCGTTAACGACACGCCATCCCATCGATGGGGCGCAAGGTCCGTGCTCCTCGATAAATTCGGCGGCATGAGAGTTTGGCTCACAGTTCAGGAGATAAGAAACATCCCCTTGTTGCCAAAGTTCAACAGACTTTGTTTTGTGATTGGCAACTTGAGTATATCCCATCTTTGAGAACGTATCTCGCAAGCATTGAGGATCGGGATGGGCAAATTCAACAAATTCAAATCCGTCCGTTCCAGCAGGGTTTTCAGGTGTAATTGTTGCGCGAGGCGCATCATGAGGGAAAGGACCCATACGACATCTCCAAGTTTGATTTTCGTTATTGTAAAACGGTTCGGATGCGCTGGGGTTGCATTTTCATCTCATTTTGCCATAAATTTGCGTCTATTACGCAAGGAATTCAAAATGATGACATCAATTTCTCTTGATAACTATGATCATGCAATTATAAACGCACTAATTGCTGATAGTACGCAAACTAGTGCGCAACTGTCCCAGATCGTAAACCTGTCAGCATCGCAATGCGCTCGCCGCAAGGCGCGGCTGGAAGAAGTGGGTATCATTTCAGGTTATGGTGCTCGCACGAGCCATGAAGCTTTAGGCTATACATTGCGCGCGATTACAAGGGTCAATTTGACCCAGCACAATGAAGATATTGCAAATAAGTTTGCGCGGTTTTTAAAAACCACACCGGAAATTGAAGCTGCGTGGTCCGTATCCGGCGATGCAGATTACGTGCTTAATGTTTTAACGCATGATCTTAAATCATTTGCAGAGTTTATCCATAAGCAGCTGCTGCCGCAGCCAAATGTCACTCAAGTCAAATCTGAGATCGTTCTCCTTACTTTGAAATAAAGTTAGGAATAGAGATAGTGTTGTAAAGCATTGGTTTGGTATCTATCCAAAATGGCTCTGTTGTGTGGCCACCCGAGATATCTCGTGTGGCTTGGTTTATTATAAAGAATAATCATAGGCTGCCGGCACAAAGTCATAGTGATCCGCAGTGTGATCGACGTAACCAAAGCCTGGGAACTCT
>CAJQOR010000286.1 GCA_905479965.1 uncultured Rhizobiaceae group bacterium
CATTTGAGCGTGATGAGCTAGCCTGCCAACTTATGTGCCCAGGCACCGAGACCAACTTGTTTTTCCACAGATCCCGTGATCAGGAAAGCGAAGATATGATCTCCTATCGTGGTGGACAGGCTTACACAAACCAATCCTATGCATTTTCATACAAAACAACCTCAAGTCCAAGATCTGAAGCTTGTTCATGCAACATGTCAGCCTTTCACGCAGAAATGGCACGGCGTGAACGCGTATTGCGTGAGAGAGATGAAAACGAAGATGTTGAGGACGCAGCAACATCTGGTTTAACAATTGTACCAGTAGATAGAATTGATCGAGGTGAAGATCCTGAAACAATCTCAAATCTTGCTGGCAATTTAACCGATGAAGACGTTCAAGCCATTACGAGTGTGAACCGAACAGGTAAACCCTTAGAAGATGCTGACAGAAAAGTACGCATAGTCGGTCCAAAATTTCTTCAAGACAATGAACCGACGGGTAATCTATAAGCCCGATACAATAACGCCAATTGCAAACGAATGTTCTTCTACCTCTGGCTCTTTGCAACTCGACTTCAATCGCAAACATCAATTTCATTCAAGTAGATAAGAAAAAACCGCCTGTGAGCTCATCATCAGGCGGTCTTAAATAATCATGCTCTATAGAAGCAAAACCCAATGGGGCTTCGTATCATTTACTCTCGATACATCGCTCGCTTATTTGATGATTTGCCCATGCGATCAGAATCAAAAACCTGCACCTGATTGCGCCCTTTATTCTTTGACACATAAAGCGCTTCATCGGTTGCACCATATAATTGGTCTGCACTGTCACATTGGCTTGCCATGCAAACACCCAGTGAAATCGTTATCTTACCAAAGTCCATTCCGGACTTACGATCTTTCAAAGATGTCTTTTCAACGGCCATACGAATACGTTCAGCAATCAATTCAGCATTCCCAGGTGATGTGTTCGAGACAACAATACCAAACTCTTCACCACCAGTACGGGCTATGAGTGAATCTTGACGCAATTCTTGGTTCATTGCATTTGCAACAACTGTGAGTACACGATCACCAATTGGGTGACCATGGGTATCATTGAACTGCTTGAAATGGTCAATATCTAAAAGGATCAAAGCACTGGTTGTGATTGAGATATTGCTGTCATAAATGTTTGACATTGCTTCATCAAAAGCACGACGGTTTGGCAAGCGTGTCAGCGGATCTGTATTTGCAATCGACTTATATTCATCGAGCTGTTCTTTAACTTGCGCAAGTTCTTTGGTCGCCAATAACACACGATCAATGATCTGCTTACTATTTTCAATTTTGTCGCCAGTTGCCTGCGCCAGTGCATCTGTGATGCTTAGAATATCTTGATTACGCGGATTGCGCGCCATGGTATCAAGGCGGTTTGCATTATCATCGAGAACTCTGTTGTAGTCTTGAAGCGTGTTATTTTCTTTGTTCAAACGACCAATCAACTCATCGAGCTCGCCAGAGATTTTTTCCTGAGCATCGGAAACAACACCATCATGATGGTGGTGTGCAAAATACTTTTTGCCAATCTCATCAAGATCAATCTGAGATGGCTGGCTACCTAGAGCAGCAAATTCACGTGTTAAATTGGGATTGCTCTTGTTTAGAGATTCGTAAACCAACTCATAATTTCGCGGAAGACCAGAAATCCCTCGCTTATGCATTGTTGCGACTACTATTGACGCTGTATTCATGAGTTCCCAACCTCGTCCTTACTTATATTAACCCGCTTATTTTATAAAAGCGGCTAATTGCTTTCATTAAAATTATCTGGAAAGTGTTGGCGAACTGTTAATTTGAATCCACAAAAACCATAAAAATAAAAAACGCCCGATCACTCGGGCGTTTGGAAATTGTCTATATTGTAATCAAACGTATATTACTTAGGGCCTAGCATCTGTTCAGGGCGCACAACGCGGTCAAATGTTTCTTCATCAACAAACCCCAAGCTCATTGCTTCTTCCTTAAGAGTTGTCCCATTTTTGTGCGCTGTTTTGGCTACTTTCGTTGCATTATCATAGCCAATTTCCGGTGCCAAAGCCGTTACCAGCATGAGACTTTCCCACATAAGTTTACTGATTCTATCTTCATCAGGGCGAATACCTGCCACGCATTTATCGACAAAGCTGACAGATGCATCACCCAAGAGCTGCATAGATTGCAAGACATTATATGCCATCATCGGCTTATAAACATTCAACTCAAAATGGCCTTGCGAACCGGCAAAACCAACTGCCGCATCATTACCCATCACGTGCGCACATACTTGCGTGATTGCTTCACATTGTGTGGGATTAACCTTGCCAGGCATAATAGAAGAACCGGGTTCATTTTCTGGCAATACCAACTCACCCAAACCACAACGAGGACCAGAACCCAACAATCGAATGTCGTTAGCGATTTTAAATGCACTAGCGGCTACAGTTTTTAGTGCGCCTGACATTTCGATCAGTGCATCATGGGCTGCTAATGCTTCAAATTTGTTTGGTGCTGTGTAAAACGGAATATCTGTGATCGCCGCCATATTTGCAGCAACCATCTCTGCCCAACCCTTTTTGGTATTTAGACCGGTACCAACCGCGGTTCCCCCTTGCGCCAAGGCATGGATATTGTGCAGCGCTTGTTTGACACGCGCAATACCTTGCTCAATTTGGAACGCGTATCCAGAGAACTCCTGACCTAACGTTAACGGAGTCGCATCTTGCGTATGTGTGCGACCAATTTTAATAATTTCTTCAAATGATTTAGCTTTTTCAACCAAAGCATCATGAAATTTTTCCAACCCGGGAAGCAAAACATCACGTGCTGTCATTGCGATGGCGATATGCATTGCAGTTGGGAAAGTATCGTTCGAGGATTGCCCCATATTACAATGGTCATTTGGGTGCACAGGTGATTTTGATCCAATTTCACCGCCCAGCATCTCAATAGCCCGATTGGCAATCACTTCATTTGCATTCATGTTTGATTGCGTACCTGAACCTGTCTGCCAAACAACAAGTGGAAAATGATCATCAAGCTTACCCGCCACAACTTCCGATGCAGCTTTCGCAATTGTATTGCCAATTTCAGCATCCATGGACCCTTGCTCCACGTTTGCTTGCGCACACGCCTGTTTGATCACACCCAACGCTCTTACGATTGCAATTGGTTGTTTTTCCCAACCGATTGGAAAATTCATCAATGATCGCTGCGTTTGAGCGCCCCAATATTTGTCTGATGGTACTTGTAGAACACCAAAGCTGTCTGATTCTGCGCGGGTTTGTGTCATTTGATTTCCCTTTATGTTTTCGGCTCACTTGCAGTGTAACGCAATTTCTTGTCACATCATCTAGTCAAAAAACACGCATTCGACAACAAGAACTTGTTTGCAGTGCAATATTTGATCACAAGTTTCGCGAAATTTAATAAAATTAACAAGATGTTCTTTAATTCAAAGCCATCATCGGTTAAACATTCGTCGAGAACACTCGTGAAAGGGTAAAAAATTGATACGTAAGTTTGCTACGCGCTCGGTCTTTATCTTATCAGCATTTGCGCTGATGGAAACTTCACCTCTACCTATTATGGTGCAAGATGCATCCGCACAAAACCTTTTACAGGCTATATTTGGGGGCGGACAACGCAAGAAACGTAAAGAAGCAGAACGCAAAAGACAGGAAGAATTAGCCCGTCAAGAAGCATTGAAAAAAAAGCCGCCACGTGTACGTGGTCCTAGCTATAAAACTTACAGAGCAGACAAGCTGGTTGTGGCTAAGCTCGCATCTCTCACCGACCCCGTCACAACAGGCGCTGTTCAGGCTGAAAATTTAGATGCTGATGCAACGACACAAACAACGGCTACAACCCTTGTTGCCGAACCAACCCCATTTGCACTGGGTTACGATGCGCTCGCATCATTAAAACTCAAAGTACTTCCAGAAGTCGCGGATGCATTGCTCGCAAATTACTCTAAATCACCAAAATACCGTTGGGTGAGTGATAAAGGTGTAAACGAGCAAGCAAAAGCAATCATGAAAGTGATCGGCGAAGCTGAGTTAATCGGTTTACCTTCTGAAAATTATCGAGTCGACATGCCCGTTATTTCACTTGATTCAGGTGAAACAAATTGGCAAGACCTGATGCGGTTTGAGATGGAATTCTCAGCTGCCATTTTGACATACGCCGTTGATTCACAACGCGGATTGATCGATCCAAACCGAATTTCTGGCTATCATGATTTTAAACGCAAGGCGCCTGAATTAAGCAATGTTATTGTGCGAATGGCTTATTCCGCAGACCCTGCCGCTACGTTGAATTTTTACGGTCCGCAAGGCGATCATTTTCAAGCTCTAAGAAGCGAAATGAGCGAACTTATGACGGCAGATGAAAAAGAACGCATCACAATAGCAGACGGCACGTTACTCAAACCGGGGACGAAAAACCCGGAATTGAGAAATGTCGTGATGGCGATCCGCGCGAAGGCATCAGAGCAACTCAAAACAGATATGGCTTTCCAGCTAAATACTTATTTGGGTAATGATGAGTACACGCCTCAACTTGTTGAATTGGTCAAAGCCTTCCAGAAAGAGAACAATCTAGCTGCCGATGGTGTGGTTGGTAAAAAGACCATTCGTGCTTTGGTCGAAGATTCCAATGAAATAAAAGTCAACAAACTTCGTTATGCGATGGAACGTGCGCGTTGGTTGCCTTCAAAATTTGCTGCAAAGCATGTGTTTATCAATGCACCTGCATATAAAGTGACGTATTTCGAAGACCACAAACCAGAACTTGAAATGCGCGTTGTTGTTGGCAAACGCGCAAACCAAACGAATTTCTTCAGTGACGAGATAGAAAAAGTTGAATTCAACCCATATTGGGGTGTTCCGCAGTCCATCATCACAAATGAAATGCTGCCAAAACTTCGTGCTGACCCGTCTTATCTTGACCGCTTGGGATATCAGGTGAGCTATAATGGTCGTTCAACCTCGTCCAGCTCTATTA
>CAJQOR010000287.1 GCA_905479965.1 uncultured Rhizobiaceae group bacterium
CAGGCTTTATCATCGCGGGTGCTTTAACAATTTTAGCAGGGCTCTGGCGTCCTTTGGGAAAGTTTGCAACCTCGGTGCCTGCGCCACTTGCGCAAGCCATGCTCGCAGGTGTTTTGGTCGCACTTTGTATTGCGCCCTTTAAGGCGATGGCAGACGTGCCCCTGACAGCAATTCCGGTTGTCATCACTTGGTTTGTGATCGGGCGGTTTAATCGTTTGTTTGCTGTGCCTGCGGCCGTGATTGCAGCTTTAGGTGTGACAGGCTTTGCCAATGATTTTTCAATGACCTTACCGGAGAACATAATTGCGCTGCCAATTGTAACGGTACCGGTCTTTTCAATCAGCGCATTTTTAAGCATCGGCTTGCCTTTGTTCATTGTCACCATGGCAACGCAAAATATTCCCGGAATTGCGGTCTTAAAAGCAAATGGATACACCCCTGCAGCAGGTCCGCTTTTCACAGGGGTAGGTGTAGCAAGTGTGGCCTCAGCACCTTTTGGTGCGCCAGCTACGTGTCTTGCCGCCATCACGGCTGCGATTTGCGCGAGTGAAGATTCCCATAAAGACCCAACTCAACGCTACTGGACAGCGGTAATTTCAGGTGGTCTATATTGCGTCTTTGGCTTATTTGCGATCCTCATCACAAGTGTTGCGATCCTAGCACCACCAATGCTGCTTGAAACATTAGCAGGTGTTGCGCTTTTGGGTGTGTTTGCAAATTCGGCATCCGCGGCATTGGGTGATCCAGACTATCGTGAAGCGGCAGCGGTCACATTTTTGGTCACAGCCTCGGGCATTACGGTTTATGGCCTTGGTGCTGCCGTTTGGGGATTAATTGCAGGTGGCATTGTTGTTTTGACATCAAAGCAGCTAAAGAAGGCATAGCCGCACGTAAGAATGTGCTATCCGATTAAAAGGAAAACGACATGAACAAGATTGCCAATCTACTGATATCAGCCATTGCGCTACTTCACTTTTTAATTGCTTATGTGGAGATGTTTGCATGGACGTCGCTTGGACCAAAGATGTTTGCATCATTGCCGGCTGATATGTTTGAACCAACAGCCGCAATGGCCGCTAATCAGGGCCTTTATAATGCATTTTTAGCCGTTGGTCTGGTCTGGGCGCTGTGGATCACGGATCAGGTTTGGCGCCGAAATGTTGCCACATGTTTTTTATTGTTTGTCGCCGCAGCTGGGCTGTTTGGCGCGCTGACTGTGTCGACCACAATTTTATATGTCCAAACCGTACCTTCCGTCATCGCACTCATTTTGCTTTTTTTGGGAAAAACCAAGCAAGAGGCGTAAAATTACCGCACCGATTAAGGTGTTTTTGCCTTTTGATAAAACCCATATAACCCTGAAAACAATAGCATGGTTAAGCCCACCATGCTGATCCAGTCTGGTACATCCCCAAACACCAATATTCCAAAGAAGGTGGCAGATATTAATTGGGTGTAAACCAGCGGCGCAAGCATGGATGCGTCCGCCATTTTGTTCGACGTCACAAGCAAAAGGTTGCCAATGGCAGATGCTATTGCCGATAATAGTATGAGAAAAATCAGCATTCCATCGGACAAGTTTGGTACATTTGTAAGTCCGATGGGCGCCATGAAAATCGATCCGATAATAAGGTGTGAAACCAGAAGACTACGTGAATTCGCCACACCGGATAGCCATTTTGTCGACACCAGAAAACAGCCATAAAATACGCCGGACAACAATGCGTGCGCGGTGCCTGTTGTAAATGAAACCCCTGGCTTGATAACCAGTAACATTCCAATAAATCCAAAGAACAACAATGCGGTACGCGATTTTGAAATTGCTTCTTTTAATACGAGAGCAGATACGAAATAGGCAACGATAGGACCCACGAAAAACGCAGCAAACGTATTGGCCAAAGTTTCAGTTTCAAGCGCGACCAAGATATTTGAGATTGCACCTGTAACAAATACACCACGCACCCAGATGCGCCAGTTTCTCAAGATTGAAAAGTCAAATCCGCGAAACAGGTAAACGACCAGTATGAAAATGATGCCAAGAAAAAAACGTGACCAGCCAACGAATTGCGGGGCCACACCATAGTTGACGATCATGAGTTTTCCCGCGGCATCCCCAAGAGGAATAAACATCATGCCGGTGATCATGATTAAGACTGGTTTTAAAGTATCGGATAACATTGCGCACCCATAAAAGAATGCAACAGCAATATCAGGTTTTGCAGTTTGAGATAATGATTTGTTTTGATTGGTACAAAACTTTTATGAATGAATTGCCATTCGGCGCTTGACTTGGAGTTGCTCCAAGCTGTTACGCTTTAACAAACTTGAATATTTTGAAAGTGAATTCATGCGGATAAAGCAAGCATCTGAGGTAAGTGGGTTGTCGCCAGACACCATTCGTTATTACGAAAAAGAAGGCATATTGCCGACAATCGAACGAGACCTAACGGGGCAAAGATCATTCTCCAAAGACAATCTTGACTGGATGGGGCTTTTACAGTGTTTGCGACAAACCGGCATGCCGATGAAAGAAATGTCGCGTTATGCGCAGCTGGTACATAGCGATGAAAACACGACAACTGAGCGAATAGACATTCTAAAATCTCACCAAACGAGATTGGAAGAAAAGCGTAAAGAACTCGAAAATTGCGAAGTTTTGTTGAAATATAAGCTCAGTATTTATGAGCAAAAGGGAGATTTGCACTGATGGATAATATTACGACATGGAACGGAAAATCAGCGCCGCGCATAGGTATTGGAACATGGGCCATGGGCGGTGAGCAATATTGGGATGGTAAACCAACAGGTTGGACAGGTGTTGATGACGATGAAAGCGTGCGAACGCTTCACACAGCGTTTGATATGGGTGTGCGAATTATCGACACTGCTAATTCATATGGTGGAGGGCATTCAGAAGAAATAATTGCTGAAGCACTCGCACAATCAAATATCTCACGAGATGAATTCATAATTTGCACAAAAGTTGGTTTGCAATGCAATGAAGATGGAAACATTGTCGGTATGTGCGATGATAAACAAACAATTTTACGCATGATAGACGATTGTTTGAGACGACTTAAAGTCGAACAGATTGATTTGGTAAAGTTTCATCTCAATAACCATCCAATTGAGCAAAGCCAGATGGTGTTTGAGGCGTTATCTGAGGCTTTTCAATCGGGAAAGATTGCAGGTTTTGGATGGAGCAATGATGATGTGAATGGCGCAATGGCATTTAAAGATATCGATGGGTTTGTTGCAATCCAGCATAATTTTAGCCTGTTCTCGCACGCTGACAAAATGCTCGCTGCAACAGCAAAAGCAGAACTTTGGGCGTTCAACCGCCAACCGCTTGCAATGGGCATATTAACCGGAAAATATAATGCGAACACCACACCGTTTGGAAAGGATGACATTCGAGGTAGCGGTTTTGAGTGGATGCGATTTTTTGATGAAAATGGCGCGCCAATGAAAGAATTTTTGGAGATGTTAGAACAGATCAAAGCACTTCTAACAGCCGATGGCAGATCATTGGCGCAAGGAGCATTAGGTTGGTGTTTGGCTCAAGGCCTACACACAATTCCTTTGCCCGGGTGCCGAACTCCTGAGCAGGCCAGAGATAATTTTGGCGTAATTAATTATGGCCCGCTTTCCAAAGATACCATGCACCAGCTTCATGCCATTATGAATAAACACTGAATAAATGTTACGCGACGTTTCAATCATGTGATCAGATGATATAAATGTGGGAACATAAAAGGAATCGCTCATTCGCTGTTTGAAAACAAATGCTTTCCAATTTTAAAAAAACAAAATGGGCACGTTCAAGCCCTGCGAAAGCTGCAAAGCGATTAAGCTATTATGTAAAGAGCGGTTCGATTGCTTATGCGCCTCCTGCAGTTTTACGGCAGAGAACGCAAAAAATTATACAGAACATGTGTGATACAGGTATCCCGCAGAGCATTTTGGAACGTGTGAACTATTACAATAAACTGGTTGAGAATGTATCGACTGGATCAGTTCGGAGCGATCAATTACCTTTTGATCAAAGCCGATACCGCCTTGATTTGCTCGAGCATCTGCGCTCTTTTGGTTTGGAAAAACTCATTGAACCGCTATTTGGAGATGTGACGCATATTCCGACCAAGCCAAGTTTTGTTAAAAGTCGCCCGATCTATGGGAAAAACGAAAATAACATCATTCTAAAGCTGGATAAATTTCGTCATTTTATACGCTATCCTGATCCTTTAAAGTTTGATGATAAAAATCCGGTTGCCGTGTGGCGCGGTGGCGCGACGAACACAAAACGCGATCAATTGTGTTTGACGCATCAAAATCACAGCGATCATGATATTGGCATGGTGGGCAACGCACCCTCTGGCATTGACGCTAAGCAACCAATTTCCCCGCAAAATCAGCTTTTATATAAATACATCATATCTGTTGAAGGAAATGATGTGGCAACCAATCTGAAATGGATTATGTCGTCCAATAGCGTGTGTATTTCACCTCAGATGAATTATGAAACCTGGTTTATGGAAGGCAAGTTGCAGCCTGATATTCACTACGTGCAGGTTAAGGATGACTTTTCAGACCTTGATGAAGTTATTGAGCGTCTAAATGAAAACCCAGATCATGCGAAACAGATAATTCTGAACGCACAAGCACATGCGGCTCAATTCTGGGATCATGAAAGGGAAAATACCATTTCAACCCTCGTTATTGCTAAATATTTGTGGTTGAGCGGCCAGCTTCCTGACGGTCATTTTGTCAGAATACCCTTTTCAAATGAAGTATAAATTCGTCAAAAGTGACCACGTTTTTCATGAATAATTTCTGATTAATCACGTGAAAGTAGTCTATTTAGTTTGCAATTTGCGATAAATATCACTTTTTCGCAACATTTGGCTCTTGAGAGATCAAGGGGATATTTGTCTGTAAAAACATATAAATAGTTTGGTAATGCTGCATTCTAAATTTAATTTTGCGGGAAAAATTGTCCATCAATACAATCTATGGTGCTTGACACTGCCTTACAATAGGATGTGTAATTGCTCATTGGGAGCGTAAAAATTGTACTGCGTCTCTCTGCGTATTTTTTTATGATGCAATTAGGGGTGGTGTTATGGCTAGGTTGAGTGATATTTCGAAATTGCACCCTGCTATTCGACAATCTGTCAAAGCAATTCGAAAACAACTCAACGATGAAAACATACCCTTTGAAGTGTTTGAAGCATTTCGTACGCCCTCTAGACAACAGTATTTGTATGCTCAAGGGCGAACTCGCGCTGGCAGTAAGGTGACGTGGGCAGGCCCTTGGAGTTCGATACATCAATACGGCCTTGCTGTGGATTTTGTCCTCAAAAAAAATGGTAAGTGGAGCTGGGATGATACCGGCAACAATGCCGCAGCATGGGCGCGAATGCATGAGATTGCCAAAGAAAATGGCATGACACCGATTTACTCGAAAAAAACCGGAAAATTAATAGAAAAACCACATATCCAACTTGCTGGCATCTCATCAAAACAACTCTATTTAGGCAAGTACCCAGAAGGTGGAGATCTAGCATGGGCAGAGCAACTCGGTGATTTGATTGAGAATTGGAAAGGTTCAAAAGTTCCACCAAAACCACCAACCAATCTTCCAAATCGCCCTGCATTTGATCCCAAGGATTATGAAGAGGATCAGACCATGTCACATGCCGAATTATTTAGTCTTGTTCACCCATTTGTCATGAAATGGGAAGGTGATAAATATACCGACAACCCACGTGATAACGGTGGTCCAACCAAGTACGGTATCACTCAGCAGACATTGACCGGTTGGCTTGGACGAAAAGCAAGCAAAACTGAAGTTAAGAATCTAACTCGACAAACAGCTGACAAGATATTTAAAGCGAATTATTTCGATCGAGTGAAATGCGAGCAGATGCATCCGCGTGTTGCTGCTGTCGTTTATAATGGTGCTGTTTTACATGGCGTATCACGCAGCGGTCGCTTTGTTCAAGAGGCTCTCAACGCACTCAAAATCATTGTGAATGGAGAGGTGATTGAAATTGATGGAGTTGTTGGTAATCAAACGTTGTCTGGTATTGGTAAAGCCAACCCGGAGCGCCTTTGCCAAACCTATATAGAGATACAAGAGGGATATCTGCAACGTCATGAGGATTTCGATTATTACGGAAAAGGTTGGTTAAACCGAACCCGTGCGCTGCGTGAATTTATCAGCAAGTTGCCCGCTGGGTCATCAAGTTTGGGAGAACAAGATATGCAATTACCAGAAAACTTCAAAGGCATAGACACAAGTAGTATTATCGAGCTGCTTCAAACACTTGCAGCGAGTAAAATTCGAAGATCAAATGAAACGCGAGTTTCTGAGCCAGAAGAACAATTAGATGAACGGCCTCATGCAAACGCTAGTAATGAAGCATTGATAGCGCTGCTGACGCAACTAATGGAAGGTCAGAACATAACGCCAAAACCGATCCCGGTTGATCAACCAATTAACACGCCGATGGGTGATGCATTTGGTAAAACTTTAGGTGGCTTGCTCAATGGCAAAAAGACAATCCTTGGAATTGTGGGATTAGTAACGACTGTTCTTTTTCCAGAATCGCAGGTGCTTTCAACCATATTATCGCCGGTTGTAACAGAAACACTTCAGCCATTAACGCCATTACTGGGAACCGTGTTTGGTGGGCTTGCAGCGTGGGGTGGTTTCCATAAGCTGGAAAAAGCCATCTATCGCGTCGCTGGTAAGACGGCGGTACAATAAGGCATCCAATTCAGACGATAC
>CAJQOR010000288.1 GCA_905479965.1 uncultured Rhizobiaceae group bacterium
AATTACCGGGGTAGACGTGGATACTATTCGCGCATCTCTTCCCCGTATTTTACTGATCGATACGGTGTTTGTTTTCACTGTGGTGTATTTCAAACCATTTAGCCGTATGCGCAATTGGTGGAAAAACTATCGTGCCGCAAAACGCAAACAGAACGATGTTGATACGAACAATACCTCACCATACCATGTTCTTGAAGCCGCTCAAGATGCTGTATTATCACCGGTAAGCGAGAACAATCTATCAAGCGCTCCTTGAAGAATAAAAGCGGCTGCAGCTGAATCAATACGTTCTTTGCGCTTGCTGCGCGAAACATCCATGCCAATAAGCGCTCGTTCTGCAGCGACTGTTGATAAACGTTCATCCCAAAACACAAATGGGATGTCAGTTAGCTTACTCATATTTGACACAAAAGCTTTGGTAGCCTGTACACGCGGCCCTTGTGAACCATCCATATTCGATGGCAGGCCAATGATGGCGGCGCCAACTTTTTCACTTTCCATTGCCGCAATGAGTTCTTCCGCGTCGAGTTTGAATTTTCGTCGCTTGATCACAGGGCGGGGGTTTGCAAAACTCATTCCAAGGTCCGAAATTGCAATTCCTATGGTCTTTGTCCCCAAATCGAGGCCAATCAGCGTCTGTCCTTTTTCCAAATGATTGGAAACATCTTCAATTTCAATAATTGCCATGGTGATTCTGCCAAATTTGCGTTATCTGCACCTCCTATACTGATTTTCTTGATTATGCGATATTGGAGACGGAAAAAGTGAAACTCACTTGGCTTGGACATTCAGCGTTTAAATTTGAACTTAATGATACTGCGATTTTAATCGATCCTTTTATTAAGGGAATTCCGAATACTACAATTGATTTTGATCAAGTAACTACCGGCATAACGCATATTGCGCTCACCCACGGTCATGGTGATCATCTGGGTGATACGGTTGAGATTGCGAAAAAAATAGATGCAACGGTAATTGCAAATGCTGATTTGTGTAATTGGCTTAATGATGTGCAAGGGATTAAGAAGACCGAAGGCGGTAATACTGGCGGTACAATTGGCTTTGATGATTTCTCCGTCACATTTGTTGATGCAAAGCATTCATCTGCAAAGATAACCAGCGATGGGGTCTCACATGCGCTTGGTAATGCTAATGGTTTGATGTTTCATTTCCGTGATGCACCATCCGTTTTGCATATGGGGGATACCGATATATTTTCCGATATGGCATTAATTAATGAGTTGCATGAGCCTGATATCGGCATTGTGCCAATTGGTGATCGCTACACAATGGGGAGTGCCGTTGCTGCGCTCGCATGCCAGCGTTTTTTCAAATTTAGCTCAATCATCCCATGTCATTTTGCAAGTTTTCCTTCACTTATTCCCAATGCAAACCAGTTTATTGAAGCTTTGGGTGAAGATGGCGACAAGGTGTTAAAACTTGTTCCGGGAACTGCGATTGAGCTTTAAACCCGATAATCCGCAAAACGTTCTTGCCCTTGCCACTCAGCAAGGTTATAGCGAAAAGAATATAAAATATTCATCGGAGTAGACGTATGTCAGTAGATCAGGCAACGGTTAAGCGTGTTGCAAAACTCTCCCGCATTGCCATTAGCGAAGAAAACCTTGGCAAAATGGAAGGCGAACTCAATGCTATTTTGGGGTTTGTCGAGCAACTTTCAGAAGTTGATGTTGAAGGTGTTGAACCTATGACGTCTGTTACGCCAATGGAGATGAAAAAGCGCAAAGATGGCGTGACCGATGGTGCAAAAGCAAATGACATTATTGCCAATGCACCTGAAAGCGATGACAACTTCTTTGTTGTTCCCAAGGTTGTTGAATAGGATTTAAAAGATTGCATGATGACTGAACTAACACAATTGACCATCGCCGAGGCTCGGCAGAAACTTCAATCAAAAGAGATCACATCTGTTGAACTTACAGATGCATATCTTTCAGCCATTGATAGCGCCAATGAACAGCTCAATGCTTATATCAAGGTTACCCATGATAAAGCGCGTGAGATGGCTGCAGCTTCGGATGCAAAGCTTGCTAAAGGTGAAAGTGGTAATCTTGAAGGCATTCCGTTGGGTATTAAAGATTTGTTCGCCACAGAAGGTGTTCATACACAAGCGTGTAGTCATATCCTTGATACGTTTGAGCCAAAGTACGAGTCTACTGTAACCAAAAACCTTTGGGATGATGGTGCGGTGATGCTTGGTAAGCTCAACATGGATGAATTTGCGATGGGTTCATCTAACGAAACCAGTTATTATGGTGCTGTAACCAACCCTTGGCGCGCAAAGAACTCAAATGAATTGCTTGTGCCGGGTGGTTCATCTGGTGGTTCAGCTTCTGCGGTGTCTGCAAATCTTTGCGCAGGTGCGACAGCAACAGACACCGGTGGTTCTATTCGTCAGCCAGCCGCCTTTACGGGAACTGTTGGTATTAAGCCCACATATGGCCGTTGCTCACGTTGGGGTACAGTCGCATTTGCCTCTTCACTCGATCAAGCGGGCCCAATTGCACGTGATGTGCGTGATGCAGCGATTATGCTGCGCTCGATGGCGTCAACGGATAGCAAAGACACAACATGCGTTGATATGCCTGTGCCAGATTATGAAGCTGCATTGGGTGGATCAGTTAAAGGTATGAAAATTGGTATTCCAAAAGAATACCGCATGGACGGTATGCCTGATGATGTTGAAAATCTCTGGCAGCAAGGCATTGCATGGCTAAAAGATGCTGGCGCTGAAATTGTTGATATTTCACTGCCGCACACTAAATATGCGCTACCGGCTTATTATATCGTAGCGCCTGCGGAAGCGTCATCAAACTTGGCGCGTTACGATGGTGTGCGTTACGGTCTGCGCGTTGATGGCAAGAATATTGAAGATATGTATGAGCAAACACGTGCGGAAGGATTTGGTCCTGAGGTTCGTCGCCGGATTATGATCGGTACTTATGTGCTGTCAGCGGGTTATTATGATGCTTATTATATCAAAGCTCAAAAAGTTCGTACATTGATCAAGCAGGATTTCGAAAATGCATTTGCGCAAGGCATTGATACGATTTTGACACCTGCTACGCCATCATCTGCATTTGCGATTGGCGATAAAGAAATGGCTGCGGATCCTGTGAAAATGTATCTCAATGATATCTTCACAGTGACGGTGAATATGGCTGGTCTTCCAGGAATTGCCGTTCCTGCTGGGTTGGATGAGAAGGGGCTGCCGCTTGGGCTGCAGCTTATCGGTAAGCCTTTTGATGAAGAGGGTTTGTTCAAAACTGCTCATGTGATAGAACAAGCAGCAGGACGATTTACTCCAAATAAATGGTGGTAATGCCAATTGATAGTACGCCAAGCAAGATCAACCGATATACGCACATTAGCTGCGTTGGGTGTGATTGCTTGGGAGCAGGCATTTGCTTTAGCTGGTGAGGTTACACATCATCTGCGAACAAACGCCGAAGCAACCTATTTCGGATTTTGTGAACAATCTTGGCCCATAATCATTGTCGCAGATCTTGATGGTGAAGTTGTTGGATGGGCGGCACTAGAGGCGGGCCAGAACAAAATTACCGATTTGTGGGTTTTGCCAAATTTTCAACGGCATGGTGTGGGCTCAGCTTTACTCTTAGAGCTTGAGCAGCAAGCTACAACACGTGAGTTTGATGAAATCCATTTGGAAACACATGCGAAAAACGCACCTGCATTGGCATTTTTTAAAAAGCACGAATTTACAATTAGTGGATTAAAATCTGTATATTCTCCCACAATGGACAAATCTGTCGATACGTTGGAGATGAGGAAGATGATTAAGGCGAACTAAAGTATATTTGGTTTTTCCAGTTTGTGTCGCATTTATTGTCTCATCTTTGTTGTAAATTGCTAATTTTATTTCATAAATTGAATTTGAACTGTTGTTATTACGTCAGTTTTGACCATCAATAATTTACAATTATTTAATCGTTTTAGCGCGATATTATACTTATAAGTACTATAGTATACTTCTAAGTTCTAATGCGTTTATAAGTTCTATTGTACTTTTAACTTTTATTCTAATTACAATAAAATGTTCTGTCTTACGTGGCGCAAAGCTAGACCATTTGCATAATTTTATCGAGCAAAAATATTTTATATTAATACCGATATTAAGGTTTTTTGTTTGTCACGGAGTATATATGTTTAAAATATCCAATGAATCTTTTGGTAATCCAAAAGGTATTCTTAATGCACTTAACAAGTCATTTGCCATAATAGAATTTGATGTTAATGGGAACGTTTTATCTGCAAATAAGCTCTTTTGCCAGGTTATGGGTTATGGCGAAAAAGAGATTGTCGGGCAGCACCACAAAATTTTTGTAGACAGCACTGAAACTGCGTCACCGGATTATAAGAAATTTTGGGCAGACCTTGGACAGGGAATACACAGCTCAGGTTCGTTTAAGCGCTTTAATAAAGCAGGTGAAGAGGTCTGGATCCAGGCAACCTATAATCCTGTCACCTCAAGTTCTGGTAAAGTTCTAAAGGTTGTAAAACTTGCTTCTGATATCACAGCATTAAAACAGCGCGAAATCGAAGAGTTTCATAAACTAGAATCTATAAATCGTACACAGGCGATCATTGAGTTTGAACCGAATGGCACTGTTTTGAAAGCCAATCAAAACTTTTGTGACGCATTGGGCTATACGCTTGATGAAATAGTTGGTGAACATCACCGAATGTTCGTGGAAGATCACTATGCCCGTGGTCCAGAATATGTTCAATTCTGGGAGGGTTTAAGAACCGGTGAATTTGTCGAAGGTGAATTTAAACGTCAGCGCAAAAACGGTGACGACCTTTGGATTGAAGCCTCCTACAACCCGATCTTTGATCTTGATGGTAACGTTGTGAAGGTGGTAAAATTTGCGCGTGACATTACCGGGCGTATGGATGCTGTTCAACAAGTTGGCGATCGCTTGAAAGATTTAGCTGAATGTGACTTAAGCAATATGATTGATGCGGAGTTCATCCCATCTTTCGATTCCATGCGTCTCGATCTAAATAAGTCTTTTTCAAATCTTAGATCTACATTTTCGGGTATTCGCCATCAAAGTCAAGATGTTAGCAATGATGTTTTAGAGATTCGCGATGCAATTGATCAACTTTCAAAGAGAACTGAAAATCAAGCTGCTTCTATTGAGGAAACGTCTGCTGCTGCTGAGGAAGTTACCCAGAATGTAAAATCAACTGTAAAGCTTGCAAACGAAGTTGGCGGTTTGGTTTTTGAGACAAAGAAAGAAGCGGTGGCATCGGGAGAAATTGTCAGTGATGCTGTTGAAGCCATGTCTATGATACAAAACTCATCGGACCAGATTAAAAACATCATTAGCGTTATTGATGATATTGCGTTTCAAACCAATCTTCTTGCCCTCAATGCTGGTGTTGAAGCTGCACGTGCCGGTGAAGCTGGCAAGGGTTTTGCGGTTGTTGCCCAAGAGGTGCGTGAGTTAGCACAAAAATCTGCAACGGCGGCTCAAGAAATCAAAGCCTTGATCACGCGTTCAGGTGGTCAGGTTCAATCTGGTGTTAATTTGGTAGCACAAACAGGTGATGCTTTAAAAACAATCGTTTCGTCTGTGGAAGTTGTCAGTGAAAAAATAGAAGAAATAAATGAGGCATCTAAAGAGCAGTCAATTGGATTGCAGGAGATAAACCAGTCCATCCATACCCTTGATCGGGATATCCAGCAAAACGCAAGTATGGCTGAGGAAGTGACTGCTTCGACCTTTGCGCTTACTGGTAAAGCGGAGGAATTGTCTGCTATGATTGAAAAATTCAACCTGACTTCCAATTCAGTTGTGCCTGAACTGAAAAAGGTTGCCTAGAAAATCTAGGCTCATGGGCTTGTGTTAAGTAAATGGCAAATTTGATTTAAGTTAATCAACGCTGGTTATTTGTCGTTGATCGGCAAAAATACTGGACCTGCAAAAATACCACCTAAAATAAAGGCCTATCGATCGATAGGCCTTTTCATTTTTCTCAACGTATTATCTTCTATGCAGTCCCGGCGGTGTAAACTCAGTATTCTGAGGCGTTCAGCCCCTCGTTCTGCTGCATGCAAAAATCACTTCAAATCAATTGAATTTCTAATCATGTGATGTAGTGTTAGATATTGATGAATAATTCAGCGTTGATGCGTGCGTGAAAGACTTGCAGTTAGTGTCAGTTTGTTCTACGCAATCTTCGATATTTACTCCAGATCTAAGGTCCTATGATGACAGCTCCAGTTCTTGTCGATACACGCACCCCCGAAGCCAAACGTTTTATTGCAGGCGCCACTGGCGACTGGGAAATTATCATCGGATTGGAAGTTCATGCTCAGGTGACCAGTGAAGCAAAGTTGTTTTCAGGCGCTTCGACTGAATTTGGCCGTGCGCAAAACGATAATGTGTCGCTTGTTGATGCTGCAATGCCTGGCATGTTGCCAGTCATCAACGAAGAGTGCGTTCGTCAGGCGGTTAAAACTGGTCTTGGCTTGAAAGCTCAGATCAACAATCGCTCGATTTTCGATCGCAAAAACTACTTCTATCCAGATTTGCCGCAAGGCTACCAGATTTCTCAATTTAAAGATCCGATCGTCGGCGAGGGCACCATCATCATTTCTGTGGGCCCGGATAATAAAGGTCAGTTTGAAGATACCGAGATTGGTATAGAGCGTTTGCACCTTGAACAAGATGCCGGTAAGTCAATTCACGATCAGCATCCAACGCTTTCTTATGTTGATCTCAACCGCTCAGGCGTTGCATTAATGGAGATCGTGTCAAAACCAGATATGCGTTCTTCTGATGAAGCCAAAGCTTATCTAACGAAGCTTCGCACGATCCTGCGTTATCTTGGGACTTGCGATGGCAATATGGACGAAGGTTCAATGCGTGCTGATGTGAACGTATCTGTGCGCAAGCCAGGTGGCGAATTTGGCACGCGTTGTGAGATTAAAAACGTCAACTCCATTCGTTTTGTTGGTCAAGCGATTGAATATGAAGCACGTCGCCAGATTGCGATTATTGAAGATGGCGGTGTGATCGATCAAGAAACACGTTTGTTTGACCCAGGCAAAGGTGAAACACGTTCGATGCGTTCAAAAGAAGACGCACATGATTACCGCTATTTCCCAGATCCAGATCTGTTGCCGCTTGAATTTTCTCAGGAATATGTCGATGCGCTTGCAAAAGAATTGCCAGAGCTTCCAGACGAGAAGAAAGACCGTTTGGTCAATGATTTGGGGTTATCTGTTTATGATGCATCGATACTTGTGACCGAGCAGTCCATTGCAAACTTCTTTGAAAAAGTAGCGGATGGGCGCGATGGTAAGCTTGCTGCCAACTGGATCATCAATGATCTGTTGGGTGCACTGAACAAAGCTGGCAAGGAAATTGAAGATAGTCCAGTATCTCCTGAGCAGCTTGGCGCGATTATTTCGATGATCCAAGATGAAACCATTTCTGGTAAGATCGCTAAAGAGTTGTTTGAGATTGTGTTTAGTGAAGGTGGTGATCCTGCACAGATCGTTGAAGAACGTGGTATGAAGCAGGTGACTGATACAGGCGCAATTGAAGCCGCTGTTGACGAGATTATTGCAAACAACCCTGATCAAGTTGAAAAAGCCAAAGCCAAGCCCCAACTGGCAGGCTGGTTTGTTGGTCAGGTGATGAAAGCAACGGGCGGTAAAGCCAACCCACAAGCTGTGCAAAAACTTGTTCGCGAAAAACTGGGTGTTGAATAGTGTTTTTTGTTCGCACAGCATCAATCAGGGATATTGATAAAATCAGGCCGGTTCTGGTTAATACTTGGCATGATACGTATGACGCGATCTATAGTGCTGAAATTGTCAATGATATTTGTGAAAATTGGCACAGCATAGAGGCGATCAAGCAAAACCTTGAAGATCGTAATGCTGAATTTGTGGTTGCCGATGATGGTAAAGCACTTGGTGGCGTTGCGTTCGTTAAGGGACCAAGCGAAGACGGGATCGCTTATCTTAGCCAATTATACGTGCTGCCTGAACATCAAAGACAAGGTGTTGGTCGCGATTTGTTGCAAGAGATCGAAATGAGTTTTCCCGAAGCCAAAGTGATGCGTTTGGGCGTTGATGCGCGGAACGTAAAAGCTGTTGGCTTTTATGAGCGTTTTGGCTATAAAAATATGAATATACGCTTGGAAGAGGGTGGTATGGAAGCTTTAGTGTTTGAAAAACAGCTCTAAATGATTATCCAGTACTGGACATCCCAAATCACAAACGGCATAAGTCAAACAAATTAGTTCAATAGAGCGAATCGACGACATGAAATCATTTTTCCTAGGACTTTTCACTTGGTGGAACGGCGCAACAGTCGGAACCCGCTTTCATACATGGCGTAAAGGCACACGTGTGGGTGAGGATGATTTTGGTAATGTATATTATCAAGGCGGACAAGATGATGAAGGTCGCACACGCCGCTGGGTGATCTATAAAGGCTATGCGGAAGCATCAGCAATTCCTGCTGGCTGGCATGGTTGGATGCATCACCGTACTGATGTGTCTCCTGTGGATGAAGACTACGAGCCGTTTGAATGGCAGCTTGAGCATGAAGCCAACAAGAC
>CAJQOR010000289.1 GCA_905479965.1 uncultured Rhizobiaceae group bacterium
GTGGCAGACGATGACCCATTACAGCGCCAACTTATGAAAGATACACTTTCCCCATTAGGCTTTAGCGTCGCTGAATATACAAATGGAACAGAATGTCTTAGATCGCTCAACATACAGCAACCGGATCTCCTTATACTAGACATTGGCATGCCGGACATGGATGGTTGGGAAGTCATGGCACATATCCGATCACATATCAGTGCAAACCTACCTATCCTGGTTGTGTCTGCCGACGCGGGCATGGAACAAATGAATACTGATCTTCAAGAACTGAACTGTGGTTACCTGATGAAGCCTGTCGAAATATCAAACGTCATCCACTCAATTGGCCTTGCATTAAATATAAATTGGAAATTTGAAAACCAAAAGAAATCTCAAAAGGCGCTTCCTTATGCGAACTGATTTTTTAAGCACACCAAAATCTGAGTTAAGCCCGTCAAAACAAAACGACCGAACAATCGTTCTTGTTGTTGATGATTCTCAAGATACTCTGACGATGTTAACTGATGTTTTAACCTTTGAAAATTTAGAAGTCTTAACTGCAAAAGATGGTCCAAGAGCAATACAATTAGCAAATGAAGCACGACCTGATGTGATTTTAATGGACGCCATCATGCCAGGAATGGACGGCTTTGAAACTTGCAGAATTTTAAAGTCTGAAGTTGAATTATCAGATATTCCAATCATATTCATGACAGGACAAGATGACAGTGATCATGTCGTTAAAGCGCTTGAAGTTGGTGGTGTTGATTTCGTATCAAAACCCACATCTCTACCTGAACTTATTGCCCGCATGCGTGTCCATCTAGCAAATGCACGAAAAGCACATTCTGCGCGTCATGCCTTGGATATTACAGGGCGAAAAATTGTCACGGTTAGCAACAGTGGCGACATCATTTGGAGCACTCCGCAAGCCACGAAGCTCTTTCGAGAAAATGGCATTCAATCCGAAAGTGGTGAAAAAGTTCCGTGGGTTATTCTAAGCTGGCTGTTAAACTTAAAAGAGAGCGATTGTGGCCTTCAAGGTCACCAATTAGACTTAAGCGAAACAGGTAAAAGCATTATCTTAAGATATATCGGATCAACACCTGAGGGCGATTATCTGCTTGCAGTATCTGATCAACAAAACGGGAGTGATGAACGCAGGCTTGCCGACTTCTTTGATTTAACCATCCGCGAATCCGAAGTCCTTTTATGGATTACCCATGGCAAGTCCAATAAGGAAGTTGCAGAAATATTGTCGTTATCACCGCGCACCGTCAACAAGCATCTAGAGCAAATCTTCACCAAGCTAGGCGTCGAAAATAGAACTGCAGCAGCAACCAAAACGGTGAGAGTGCTATGGCAACATTAGTTATGGAATCAACTTAAATTAAACGGTTTTAGGACCTTTGGGTCGATACTTTTGCGATTAATTTTCCATCATCACGCTTTATAAAAATATCTGACCCCAATGCATAAAGGTTGATCAAAGCACCCTGATCAACATTGCCTAAATAAACCACATCCCGCTTTAATAGAGGTGTTGTCACATTATGAAAATGGTCTTCAGCGCGTTCGGCAAATTTTGAAAAACTTGGGAAATACAACAGCCCAACAGCGTTAAAATCCAATGATCTGCTTGGTGTTAAATCGCTGATATATTGTGCACCGTCTGCTTCAGCCACAGATTTCTTCGCAGAAATTCTTGCATTTTCAGCCAACCACATAAGTGATTGCGGTGCGGCATCTAACAATAATTGCGGCATATATTTATTGCGAACGATGGATCTGTTGGATCTATCATTCCCATGACTGACAAATGTAGAAATCATCAAAAGTGATGCGATTATTTCATCACGCAATAAAACCTTATGGACGGAACCAATCTGATGTTGGCTCACCTGATAAATTGCCGAGGAGATCGTAATGTCTTTTGCGAGCAAACCTGCCATCGGTCTGAGTGTAAGCGAGGTGACGCAAAATGCAGCATAAACCTCTTGTCCGCTTACATCTTCAAAAACGGCATGCTTTTGCCCCATGGCCTCCGCAATAAGCGACCAGTGGATATCTCCTGAACTTTTTAAAAACCATTGCTCAGATAATCCGTCTGGCTGCAATTCAGCCATCCCAAGCCTGATCTCGACCGTTCGACAAACGGCACAATGTCGGGCGTGCACAAAAGCGGTTGCTTTATTCATTGTGCGGCAGCCACAGAAGTTGAAAGCAAGCTTTTCTCTATGTGATCTGCAAGATAACGACCATCTTCATTAATAGACAAAAACCTTCCAGAGCCCCATTTATTGAGCCAACCAAGGCCGATAAAGTAAAAACCATCAACATTGCAAACGCCACGATCATAAACCGGGCGGCCATGCTGATCAAAAACATCCACATCGATCCAATCATAATTTGGTCTAAAACCAATCGACCAAATAACCGATGTGATCCCAAGATCATTTACATCAATCTCAGTCGTTTCAATCTCCGGCTGCCACACTTTTTCAAAAGGCTTTTCTTCCGGTGCAGAAATGTTCCCCCTCTTGATATAAGCATCAATCGTGGCTCGAATACCAAGGTAACTTTTATCCGCATCATCCAGATTTCTGCACAAATCTGGCAGGAAACTTAATTTGCTATCGTTCATATCCGATAGCGAGCCATAAAGACTGATATCACTTTCAACAACAAAGCGCCTTAAATCAATTTCCTTACCCCCATCACGACCAGACATATAATGGTTGGTTTGGCTAAGTGCTTTATGTGGATCAGGGTGCTCAGAGATCGTGATGTCATAATGGCCCATATCATAGAGCCAATCTGTTGCATCCCGCCCTCGATATTGCCGCGGGCTGCGTGGCGCAGGTCCCACAGCAAGATGAACTTTGCGCCCATCGCGAACAAGATCTTCCATGATCTGCACACCAGATTGTCCTGTACCCACAATCAGACTTGCCCCTTTTGGTATCTGAGCTGGACGACGGTAATCTTTCGAATGCATTTGCATAACTGATGGATCAAGATTTGCAGCATAAGGCGGAACAATCGGTGCATCATAACCACCTGTTGCGATCACCACTTGCTCGCAATGCCAATGACCGGCTAATGTTTGCACCTCAAAACCGCTCTCATCTTTTGTGATCTTTTCAACCACAATATTTTCATAAATTGGTGGATCAAAACTGTCGGCAAAACCGTCAAGATATGCAACAATTTCATCTTTGAGCATAAACCCATCAGGATCATCTCCTTGATAAGGAAAACCGGGCAATCTGCATTGCCAATTTGGTGTCACAAGACAAAAACTATCCCAGCGGTTTTCTCGCCAGGAATGAAACTTTTGCTCTCGCTCTAAAACAACATGATCAATGCCTTTTTTCTGCAAGTACCAACTCACCGTTAGTCCTGCTTGCCCGCCACCAATGATCACCACTGGAAGGTAATTTTTGGTCTCATTTTCATTTGCAATTGCCATACAAAATTCCCCTACGAAGACATGCTTAAACAGGTGACCATCGGATCATCGGCATGTTTAAATTTATTGATTTGAGCATTAACGTGAGCCAATTGACCCATGGCGCGGCTACATGGGTAACCATATTTAAGTTCAACGCGGTCTGATGCAGACTGTAACGCGGTGGAAACTCGCAAATGAAAATCATTCAGCGGGTATGTCGTTCCTGCAGACAAGTAATTGGTGATGATCGTGGAGGGTGAATAACAATTCTCCTCGCTGTCATCAGGCCACCTCAATGTAAACCAAACTTCAGGCATAATTCGCCTCCTTTTTTTCCAAGGCCCAAATAAGGATTGATGTGATAATTCCAAAACGGTACTGATTGATTTTCGAAGCACAAATTGATTGACTGTCCCTCGTTCACCGAGCCAATCACTTGGGCAGAAATATCGCGATCGACAAAACGCGCCCGCACTTTATCGACTTGAGAGGGTGAGACAGACAACAAGAAACCAAAACTTGGAAATGAGCGCATCCAACGCACGGTACCAATATCGTGAGGTGGTAAAACGCCGCCAAGATCAATATCAATCCCAACACCAGAACATTCGGCCAGCATTAAAGCTGTTCCGATAATACCACCTTGACTGATGTCTTTGCCCGCGTGCACTAAACCAGCTTCAGCAAGTTGCGGTAATAACTCTAAGTCTGCGCGAAGATCAGTTTGTTTTTTTTGATCTGCTGCAAAAAAATTATCGAAATTACGATAACGTCCACGATGATCAATCGCAGCGATCAAAACATCACCTGGCTGAGCGTCAAAACTGGTTATCAAGGCATTTGCCAGTCCAAATATTGAAACCGCCATATTTAATTCACGCGCATTAAAATTCGTATGACCACCTAAAATCGATATCCCATAGGCATCCGCAGCATCACGCATGCCCTTAAGAAGCGGTTTTGCGACGTCCACATTTGGCGACCAAATTTGATCAATCACGCCGAT
>CAJQOR010000290.1 GCA_905479965.1 uncultured Rhizobiaceae group bacterium
ATTAACATCTGGGACAACTTGGCACTCCGCAGCGCAGGTGACCAATTTTGGCGCCAACCAAACCATGATCGGTCTAAAAACGCACTCCATCAATCTCTACAAAGAAATGGCTGATGATCCAGATTATCCGATCAATTACCACCATGGCACCGGTGGATTGCGTCTCGCCTCAACGCAAGATCATATGGATGGATATACACACTTCTTATCAGTAGCCAAAGGTATGGATGTTGACTGGGAAATTTTAGACCCAGAAGAATGTAAAAAACGTCACCCACTGATCACGACAGACAATATTTTAGGCGCATTATGGGATCCGCTTGATGGCGATATCGACCCCGCACAATTGTGTCAGGCACTCGCACGTCGCGCGCGCAATGCCGGTGCTGAAATCTATCGATTTAACCCAGTTGAAGACCTCACCCAAAAAGAAGACGGCACTTGGATTGTTCATACAAAAGATGGTGACATATCTTGCGAGATGATCGTCAATGCTGGTGGGTATCGTTGCAACGAAATTGGTAAGATGATGGGCGTAGAACATCCGGTTGCCTCCATGGAGCATCAATATATGCTCACCGAAGACATCCCAGAAATTGTTGCTCTAGGGGATGATTTTCGTACTCCGCTCATTCGCTGCCCCACAGACGACTTTTATCAAAGGGCCGAGAAAAAAGGTCTGTTGATTGGCTTTTATGAACAAGATTGCCGAACCTGGGGGCTTGATGGCATTGATCCCAATTTCACCATGGCACTATGCCCTGACGATCTTGATCGGGTTGTTGATGTTATGGAAGGCGCGTTTGCGCGACTTCCCTGTTTGCAAACAGCTGGTATCAAATCAATCGTCAACGGACCGATCACTTACACACCTGATGGACTTCCGTTAGTTGGCAAGATCCCGGGAAAGAAAAATGCCTATTGTATTACAGGTCTGAGAGCAGGTCTTGGCGAAGGTGGTGGCCATGGTTGGTTACTAGCGCAAATCATCGCTCATGGGGAAGCATGTTATGACACGTGGTGCATCGATCCGCGCCGCTTCACGCGATATGCAACAGAAGAATACACCGCGCTTAAATCAATAGAAGATTATCAAAACGAATTTCGTTTTCACATGCCGCATGAGCATCGCCCCGCTGGTCGGCCGATTAAAACGACACAGCTCACACCAAAGCTGGAAGAATTGGGGGCTGAGTTTGGCACTGTCAATGGTTGGGAACGGGCACTTTACTTCAAGCCAGAACCTGAATTTGTTGAAATGCATTCATTCAAATTCACCAACGCTTTTGACATTGTTCGACGTGAAATTGAAAATTTGCAAGACAATGTCGGCATCATGGAAGTGTCAGGCTTTAACCGCTATGAAATTTGTGGAAAAAACGCCCATGATTGGCTGGATACAATCATGTGTAGCCGCGTTCCAAAGAAGACTGGCAGAGTGGGCCTAACTTATTTCTTAAACCACGATGGAAACATAAAGGGAGAGGCGACACTTGCCAATATATCAGATGATAAAATCTGGTATGGATCTGCAGCAGCATCAGAATACCATGACTGGGATTGGCTGCATGAACACTTGCCTAAAGATAGTGATATCACGATCAAAAGTCTGACCAACACGCACAACATCCTTGTTGTAGCTGGGCCAAATTCGCGCAATGTCCTAAACATTGCAGCTCCACGTACTGATTGGTCGAAAGACAGTTTTAAATGGCTCACATGCCAGAAAGTTCATATCGGGCACGTGGAAGCGATTGCCATGGCGGTTTCATTTTCTGGCGAACTTGCCTGGGAACTTCACATAGCCAACGAGCAAGTGGCCTATGCGTTTGATACTCTTCAAAAAGCAGGCAAAGACTTTGGTATGAAACCATTTGGCTTATATGCAACCGAAAGCATGCGCTTAGAAAAAGGTTATCGTCATTGGAAAGCTGATCTCATTACTGAGTTTGACCCGATGGAAAGTGACCTTTCTCGGTTTGTTAAGATGGATAAAGATTTCATTGGCAAACAAGGCTTGGAGAAAAACATGCAAAACGGTCCACGCCGTGCGTTCGTCTCATTAACGATTGATGATTATCAAGCGCCCGCGCAACCGGGCGATTCCATTCTTAGCAACGATAAGGTTGTTGGCACGATTACGTCAGCGGCATGGGGATATCGCACAGGGGAAAATATAGCACTTGGCTTCATTGATCCAGATCACAACAAGCCAGATGCCGAGCTGATGGTCCAACATATTGACAAATTATCACCAGCGAAAATATCTGAAATGTGCCGATATGATCCACAGAACGAAAAAGTACGATGCTAAGATTAATTCTGATTAATCGGCAAGGTCACTTTGATCACAAAACCCTTGCCATCAAGAACCTCAACGGTGCCTTTATGGGCATCAACAATCTGCTTCACCAGCGATAGGCCTAAACCGTAACCTTCAACATTTTGTCGATCCGCACCACGATAAAACCGTTCAAAAATCTTGGGTTTATCAGCTTGCGAAATTCCATCTCCATGGTCGGTGACCGTCACAGACACATGATCACGTGATTGAACCAATTCAACAATCACAGGCGACTTACCATGTTTAAAAGCATTACCGATTAAGTTACGGACCACGCGTTTTAACAAGCCAGCATTGCCATCGATCATCTGCGCTGATCCAGAGAAATCGATCTCTGAATAACGTTCGCATTCCTCATCAATGATTTGCTCTAAATCAACAGCCTCCGTCAAATGGGTTGAATTGGCGCCATCTAGACGGCTCATTAATAAAATTTCTTCAATTAATCCATCAAGTTCTTCAATATCAGAGCGCAAAGCATCAAGACGTTTTTGCTCATGACGAGATTGATACATCTCAAGTCCCAAACGAATGCGGGAGAGCGGTGTTCTCAACTCATGCGACGCATTAGCAAGCAGGGTTTTGTGAGACGCAACAAGATTTTCAATTTGTTCAGTTGCATGATTAAAACTCGCAGCAAGGCTTGCAATCTCATCTTTACCTTCAACGACAACACGGGTTTTCAAATCTCCCATGCCAACCCTTTCCACACCCACTTTCAAGTTTTCCAAACGCCGGGTCAATCGCTTCACGAGGGGATAAGAAGCCAAGCCAATTGCCAGCGCGATGGAGCCCAAAACCAACAGTAATTTGATAAAACCACTATCCGTTCGGCTATCACTATACCGACCTGTAAAAAGCCAACGCCCATCGGGCAACTCAGCCAGGAACCCTTGATTATTGCCCTGATGATGCATGCCTTTTTTATCATCTTCATCAAATGGGAAATTAAAAACTTCACCAATTGATGCGATCAACTCACCTTGCTGGTTAAACAAGCTTACATTCACATCGATATACTTAAACAGCTCTTCAAGCGCATTTTTCTGCTCAGCAACGGGTTGATCACTATCCGGTAAAATATTGATTGCGAGTTGCCCGGCTGCTTCCTTAAACTCAAAATCTGTATCATCACGATTGCCAAGCCAAAAGAACATGGATGTCAGTAAAACAACAAGGATCAAACCAAAGATGATCGTTGCATAAATCTGTAAATGAAGACGCCGTCTGATCATGTTCTAATCCTGCTTCAGCGCAAAAACATATCCCGCACCACGGATCGTTAAAATACGTTTTGGCTGCTTGGGATCATCTTCAATCTGGTTACGAATGCGTGAGATATGAACATCAATCGATCGATCGAACGCATCAAATTCCTGCCCTTTTAACCGGTCAATCAAAGTGTCGCGAGATAACACACGACCGGCGGACGCAGCCAATGTGTACAACAACGTAAATTGGTGAGAAGTTAATTCGCATCGATTTTGATCAAGCGAGCAAATCATCGCGTCCGGATCAATTTCCAATCGCCCGAATTGAAGACTGCTATGGGTGACATGCTTTGTTTGTCCTCGGCGCATAACAGCTTTAATACGCGCCAAAAGCTCACGTGGCTCAAAAGGCTTACCCATATAATCATCCGCACCAAGTTCCAATCCAACCACTCGGTCCATTGGATCACCCTTTGCAGTTAACATAATGATAGGAACATCCGAACGGGCTTTAATCACCCGGCAAATGTCCAAACCATCCATATCAGGGAGCATGAGATCTAAAATAATGACGTCGAATTTCTTGTCATCTTCAAGCTGTATGCCTGTCACACCATTTGGAGCAATCTGCACGCTATATCCATTGCTTTGCAGATAATCACTGACCATATCAGCCAAACGGTTGTCATCTTCAATTAAAAGAATGGATTGTGACATATCAAGCCTTTGATTTTTATTTTTATTCAATGAGAACTGTTACATAAAATGACCAGCCAACGGAACCCTTTTAGCGATATTTCGCTTTTGGAGCGCCCGTTGGCCAGCCTTAAGTCGACTAACTTTAGTTCGCTAGCCTTGGGAGAGATAAATGTTTAATTTAAAACGAGCTATGCGTTAGTCGTCAAAACGCTTTTGCATACGCTCAACACGTTCTGCCAACCCTTGGCGTTGTTCAACCGTTAGGATCTCTGAAACTTCAGATACTGCATCCAACATAGTTTTACTGATCGTGTCAGCAGCAGCAAGGCGTTCGGTGCGAAGTGTTTCAATTGCAGCACGGTCAACATTTTCAGACGTTAGCAAATTAACAAGTTCAAATCCTGCGGCTTTAAACTCATCACGTAGCGGCTGCATCTCTTTGGCTGTCGCAAGAGCGATTTCGATGATCTGCTTTTCTTGCGCATCTGTTGCTTCAATTTCAACAGACATGTGGCGTGCAATCTTCGTGACGCGTTTTTCAAGTTCAGCTTCGCTCAATTGAGAAAATCCTGATCTTTTGCCACCCCAACCAGCTTTGTAAACATGGTTCTGATCCATATCAGTCATGGCAATTTTCGCATGTTGCGCAACATTGCTATTGGCAATGGCAGGAACCGCAATAGCTGATCCTAAGATAGCAACAGCCCCAACGCTAAGCGCAATGATCTTACCGCGTGTCATTTGAAATTTGCTAGTTTGTGTTTCGTTTTCTTTCGTCATGATTAACTCCTTTTAAAATTTCATTTAGAGATTTGGAGTGTTTGAAAGCTGTTTTGCTTTGGCCCCGTGGTCTCAACATGATGAGAATTTAGCAAGGCATTGTTTCTGACGTTTGTCGTGAATGTAAAGAATTGTAAAGGCAATATTAGAATTATAAATCAATAAGTTACATTCAATTTTCTTTGTTCGCGATGAAATAAGTGATAGGAATTGCTATTAAAATACCTGCCAATAAACAGCCAATGAAATAGGGCCATGAAAACACATCAGCGACAATTATTACAATTAGGCCGATCCAGGTAATCACCATTGCCACAAGTGTGTGTATAATCAGATGAAGTATCAATGCCATTCCTCCCGTTCTTTCATTCATTCATTTCATAAAAGAAATATTCGGCAAATACATTGAGCTGAATCAAATACACAAGCATCTCTGTTCACTATGATTTTCACAACAAGCATCCAGGTAGGTTTTTGATAAAACGTGCCCAATACGCATGAAGGGAAATCACAATGGTAGATACCGCACTTTTTAAATCTCGCCTTTTAAGACGCCGCAACGAGCTAGCCAATATGATTGGCACATACGAACAACGTTTGGACGAGCAAAAACCAAATGACAGTGAGGATCGCGCAACCGCGAGTGAAAACGATGAGGTTATGGAGGCCCAAGTTGAAGCGGAATACGCTGAAATAAAAGCAATCGATGCAGCGCTTAGACGCGTAGACAATGATGTTTACGGTATTTGCCTATCGTGTGACGGGCAAATTTCAAACGAACGTCTTGATGCCGTTTTGCATGCCACATTATGCCGACGTTGCATGGAAGCTAGCTAGAGCGCTTTAATTAAAAACACCTAGCCCAAAACGATCTAAAGTTTATAAGCTTTTTTTGCCAAGCGATAAGTTAAATCATGCGCTAATTCAAACGCATCTTCTTGTCGTAGTCGTCCGGTTAAAACAAGATTAGCCAGATAAGCGCAATCGGATCGCCGGGCGACGTCATGGCGCGCTGGAATGGAACAAAATGCACGGGTGTCATCGTTAAACCCGACGGTATTATAAAATCCACATGTCTCAGTAACGGCTTCACGATAGCGTTTCATGCCTTCGTAACTATCAAAGAACCACCAAGAAGGGCCCAGTTTAAGCGCCGGATATGCGCCCGCTAATGGAGCTAATTCTCGACTGTAACTCGTCTCATCCAGCGTGAAGATGATGACTGTTAAATCGGATTCCATACCAACTGCATCTAACATCGGCTTAAGCGCATCGACATAATTTGTAGATGTTGGGATATCAAATCCTTTATCGCGACCATGATGTTTGAAAACATTAGCTGAGTGATTACGATGAGACCCGCAATGGATTTGCATGACAAGTCCATCATCGATGCTCATGCGCGCCATTTCTGTGAGCATATGGCCACGGAAACAATCGGCTTCATCTTTGCTAAATTGACCTGATAATACTTTTTCAAACAGTGCTTCAATATCAGCCAAATCCAAATCTTCGGTTCTGGCACTTGCATGTCCATGATCTGTCGCTGTTGCGCCCATTTGTTTAAAGAAAGCACGTCTGAATTGGTGGGCTTTTAAATAACCTCGCCAACTCGTTGCGTCTTGCTCAGTTAACACACCCAATTGACGGACATTATCGGCAAAACCTTCAAACTCAGGATCAACAGTTGCATCAGGACGATAGGTCGTTATCACCCGTCCATTCCAATCGCTATCATTAATCCGTCTATGCCATTTAAGATCATCCAATGCAGACTCAGTCGTTGCAATCGCTTCAATCCCAAAACGATCAAAGAGTTGGCGTGGTCGATAGGCATCATCTTTTAGCTTTTGGTCAATGTGATCATAATAAATGTCCGCAGTTTTCTCAGACAACACGTCATCAATTCCAAAGACATGTTCAAAAGAATGGTCAAGCCACATCTGAGATGGCGTACCACGAAACAAATGATAGTTCTTAGCAAACAGATGCCAAATATCTCTCGGGTCTTTTTCCTCAACCGAACCATCGGCAAAAGGCACACCTAGATCTGTTAACTTGACCCCTTGAGAAACGAGCATGCGAAAAACATAGTGATCTGGCACAACAAACAATTGAGCCGGATCAACAAAATGATCATTTTTGGCGAACCAGCTAGGATCGGTGTGACCATGGGGGCTGATAATTGGAAGGTCTGCAATGGTATCATAGAGCTCGCGGGCAACCTTGCGCGCCGCAGGTTCGATCGGAAATAAACGGTCTGGATCGGTAAGTGCCATAGAGAAAATTCTTATCTTTGATTTACAACGGATATCATGTTCTAAGTCGTTGCCAATAATTGGTCAACAAAGACACAAATACCAACAGGTAGTTCACTTATTCAGGATGTAGCATGATAAATCATCATAAAATCCAGTTCCCCATCCATGATTGGGATCTTGCTTATGACAATCGCGGATATGTACCAAACATCGAAGAGCTTATTGGTGAATTACCCAACAAGGCCGCTGATTATCGATCTCAAACACCCTGCAAACTTGATATCAGCTATGGTGCGAGCGAGCGCATGATCTATGATGTATTCATGCCTGAATGTGCGCCCAAAGGGTTAGTCATTTTCATTCACGGCGGCTATTGGCATCTGACCGACAAATCAGTCTGGTCACACTTGGCAAAAGGTGCAGTGGACCGCGGTTGGGCGGTCGTCGTTCCAAGTTATGAATTATGCCCCAATGTTGAAATTTCTGACATAATAGCGATGATTGGCAAAGCAATTAATCAGGCTGCTCGCGACATAAAAGGACCGATTGTCTTATCTGGGCACTCTGCGGGTGGACATCTTGTCTGCGAAATGATGAGCGAGGGATCGCCGCTTGATGATGCGATTTTATCACGAATCAAAAATGCTGTTTCGATCTCAGGGTTAAGCGATTTACGTCCTTTATTAAACACCAAGATGAATGATGTTTTACGGCTCAATTTGCAAACAGCAAGTGCAGCTAGCCCAGCTCTGAAAGTGCCACTTAAATACATTCCCTTGGTAGCTTGGGTTGGTGCTGCAGAACGTTCAGAATTTTTGCGCCAAAACGCACTTATTGCCAATATTTGGTATGGTCTTGGGGTCGATATGACAATTATCGAAGAGCCCGATAAACATCATTTCAGTGTTGTCGACGCTATGCAGGATCCAAATTCGCCCTTAGTCAACGCACTCCTTGATATCTGACAGCATCGCCCTATTAAGGATTAATCCAATCCGCTTTTTCAATATCGCCAGACCTATCATAAAATATCTTCGCACGACGATTATCAGAACGTTGGAGCCGGAACCAATCTAGTTTATCCGCTTTAAACTTAATCACCCCAAATCGAGAACGCCCTTGCGCAAGTTGGTTGGCTGACGGCGGTTCTAGCTGCCTTCCATTTTGCTCCGAAAGAGGCGGGTTTGCGTCATCCCCAGGCGCTCCACCGCAATAGGTGTTTTTGCTCCAGATTGACAATTTATCCCATTCAGTTTGATTGATCTCCGTGCCTTCTGCAAATAATTCGACACGACCTTCAAAACGAAATTGCTCAGAAATACCTGCGCTGAACCCAAGTATTGAGGCTTTTGGATGGTTAGATAACTCTGACCATTTATCACTTAAAACATCGGTGTGAAAAACAAGCATACGTTTGTTCAAACTTAAATCTCGTAGCACCAGCAATCGACTAACCGGAACCTGATCTTGTGACAATGTTGCAAGCGATAAATACCGCAAGTCATGTTCACGGCTTTGCGTTGCTGTCATTAAATTAGCCCACACACCTTCGTCAACAGAGATTAAATCGACCGACATGAAGCAAAAATCCTTTAACCGAGCTTACAATATATTGTTGATTCGCAATTATATTTGATCAAACATATATGGTTTATCAGCACAGGGGAAAAGCAAATCAATATAGGTTATTGCACCTTTTAAGATGAACCCTCAGATCGCAATTGTTTAACTGCACAGTGCTGCGATAAAAATACTTCGCCGGTAAGCTCGGAGAAAAGCGCTGTACGCTCTAACCGATCCATCACCGGCCCCTTTACCTCAGTTAAATGAAACGCCACTCCCAATTCTTTAAGACGCATATTCAATGCTTCAATGGACTCCAACGCGCTCATATCAATTGTGTTAATTGCCGAACACTGCAGTAATACATGTTTGATATCTTCATTTTTTACCGTCAGATCATAAACGGCATCTTCCAAATAACGGGCATTGGCAAAGTATAGACTTTCATCAACGCGCACAGACAGAATATGCGGATCTGTTATCACATTATGTCGCAAGATATTTCTGTAATGTTCAGAACCTGGAACCTGGCCAACAACTGCCATATGTGGGCGAGAGGATTTGTAAAGATGAATGAAGATTGAGATCACAACACCTGCTGTTACACCTGTTTCTATACCAAGCAAAAGCGTGATCGTAATCGTTGTCAAAACGGCAATAAAATCAGCTTTTGAATACCGCCAGGTTTTTTTCAAAATGGAAAAATCCACCAAAGTTAAAACAGCGATAATAATGGTTGCCGCCAAGGTTGCTTTTGGCAAAAAGAAAATAAGTGGCGTTAGGAAAATTGAGGCAAACGCCAATCCTAATGCAGTGTATGCGCCCGCTGCGGGGGTATCAGCGCCGGCATCAAAATTGACAACGGATCTCGAAAATCCGCCCGTCACTGGAAAACCACCTGAAAAGGATGCCCCGATATTTGCAGCGCCCAATCCGATTAATTCCTGATCTGGTGAGATGCGCTGGCGTTTTTTAGCAGCTAACGTTTGCGCAACTGAAATAGATTCAACAAATCCGATCACTGAAATGAGCAGTGCTGACCCAATCAAAGATATCCACATCTCATATGAAAAAGACGGTGTTGTAAGGGGCGGCAAACCTTGTGGCACATCACCAACAAGTGCCACACTATAGTTTGCAAGGTTAAAAGCCCATGCAGCAGTGATTGTCGTAATAACCGCAAAAACGGGTCCGATCTTCGTGCATATATCAGCAATTTTTGCTGAGATACCAAGTCTGATCAGAACATTTTTCAGGCCTCTTCTAACCAAAAACAAAAAGGTTAAAACAAAAAAACCAACAGAGAATGTATACCAATTTATCTGGTTCAAATTCGATAGAAGAGACAGGGTAAGTTCGATAAAGTTATGCCCTTGCGCCTGGATACCAAAAATATGCTTGAGCTGACTGGTTGCAATAAGAATTCCAGAGGCTGTGATAAAACCGGCGATCACGGGGTGCGATAAAAAATTAGCTAGAAAG
>CAJQOR010000291.1 GCA_905479965.1 uncultured Rhizobiaceae group bacterium
CTGCTGCAGATATATATATAGCGTAATTGTTGGTCGCAATCATAGGAAGCACACCGATGGAAATGGCTGTTATCACCATTAGCGCACAATACGATCCACGTAGACCAAAATTGGATGTGAGCCAACCTGCAAGAAACCCAAATATTCCGGCGATCCCCAAGACACTCCAGAAAATTATACGTATCTTATCCCCATTTCCGGCGTCGTAGAGCAAATCAACCGCAAAAGTCCAGTAGGCGCTGCTTGCCAAACCGTATAAAAAAGCGACCCAAAACAACGGCCTTGCTCTATCGCTTTTCATCACAGCACGAAAACCTGCATCTATAGGATCAATTTCCTGTTGCGATACCGTACCTTTTGCAACAGATTGGGAGGGTTTGGTGGTAAAAAAGTTCCATATACTAGCAAGCAAAGCTAAGCATGCGAAAATGATATAGGCACTACGCCAATCAAAGGCTGAAAACAAAACAATTGGACCAGCAAGCGCAACACCAAACCCTGTACCTGAATTAATCCAAGCATATATACGATCCTGATGTTGTTCTTTAATGCGCTTAACAATGATGACTGAAAATGGTGGATAGCTAAACCCCGGAGACGTGCCGGCAATGAATATGGCCAGCAATAAAGTTATGCCGCTGTCTGCAAACCCGACCATCAACATACCCAGACACGCTGCCAACCCTCCCAACACGATAGGTAAGCGCGGCCCAAACTTTCTAGATATCCAGGCCGCTGTTAATGTTGCGCATAAATAGCCGATGTAAGACGAGCCTGCGACTAATCCAATTACATCCGGCGACAATGATAAATCACGGGAAATATCGGGAACAAACAAGCCAAAGCCATAGCGGGCAAGGCCAAATGTCACTGCGACAATGGCCAAGCCTGCAAAGGTGAAGTTTCGTGCTTGTTGCTCCAAAAATTCTCCATGATGAGACGGATCGGAAGACGGTGAATTATCCAGCACTTCTGAAAGATTGGACCCATTACCGACATTTAGCATGTCTAACGCTCCGAAATTTAGTTGCGCAATGATATCTGAAACAACAAAGTTTCGTCTTGTGTGAGCGTCTCTTCTACAATTTTAAAGTGTTTATTGATTACACGATACGCCTGATATTGCGAAAAATCAAACTTTAAACAATAGTTTGAGACAAACAATTTTCGGCTACGTTCTGCATCTAAAAACTCTTCGCACAAAATAGCGGCAAAGATATATTCCCCATCAGATGTCTGGACTGGAAGCAGATAAAAACGCCCCACAGAAATGGCGCTATCTTTGACCCCTTGCTCAAATGCAATGCGGGAGAAACGCTGCATCATGGGGTTACGGTAGAAACTTGAGATATTCGCCGCATTGGCATTACTATAAAGCTGAACCTCCGATAAAAGCATATCATCTTTGCGCGCAATTTGCTGTAACCAGTTCGTGATCGTATACGGATCATCATTACCTTCTTGAAAACCAAGCATAGTAATTAGCGCAGGTTCAACAGTTTGCCCCAAATGCGCGTCTAAGGAGAAATCCTCAAACGAAGCGTTGACAAACTCTACGGGTGTTTCACCCAAAATCTCCTCAAAAATCGGACGTAACGGTGCTTCCGATGCCGGATTGATATCAACTGCGATATATCGCGCAATTTTAACATTATGCTCGCGTAATTTTTGCAAAATGAAACTGGTTTTGATTGGTTCCGGACCAAGCTCAACATATATAAGTCCTTTTCCATTAAGACGGTTTGCAACCTTCTTTATGCTTATTTCCAGTGCATCTTTAAAACAAATACCTTGCTCATCGATTTGACCCAGACCCTTCAACGTCAAACCTTGTTTATTTAACGATGCCATCGCATCAACAATCTCAGTCAGATAATCGTGGGTTTGGGTTGGCGCCTCTTCATCATGATATTTATACTTATTGCTTTGCGTAATAATTTGTTGCGCGGAAAATTCTGTATGCGAATAAAGTGCTTTTTTCACATTCACTTCTAACGTCTGATTTTCATCTATCTGCTGATCAAATCGGCTGCCAATATCAAAATCCAGGATCGAATTTTCGTTTGTAAAATCTCTTGCTAATACTTTGTCACTCATTTTATCACCTCGTTTTTCTACAACTTTAGGGAACACTTCAGAAAAACTAGGAGTTTGGCTCGTTAACTAAAAATTAGTATTTGCAGCAAGCCATCACAGATTTTTATAGCAGAATAAAAACAGCAACTTTTAAGAGAAACATTCTCTTAAAACGCGATTATTGATTAAAATTTGGGCGCTTTTGCGGGAAATACGTACTCTCAAAAAATGTCTTGAAACGTAAAATTTTATGAAGATGTCCTCGTTTGAGACAACAATCTAAGATCGTATACTTACGAACATCTATTTTTAAAGTTTTGTTAACGAATTGGGGTTGCGATCAGTTAATCGCACTTATTTCGAATTGCAATTACGCTCATCTGGGTGCTATACTCGCTTAAGTTAGGAGAAACTACGATGACAACCGGACGCTTAAGTATAGAATTGTTGGAAGCATTTGTGACAGTCGCCAAAACGGGCAATGTGACAAAAGCTGGTGATATTTTAAACCGTACCCAACCGTGTATCTCTACTCAAATTAAGCGCCTAGAAGAACGTGTTGGTAAACCGCTCATTGAGCGTTCAGCACGCACCATTCATCTTACGCAGACCGGACGTATTCTCCTTGAAAACGCACAAAACATCCTACAGTGTTACGAAACCACGCGCATGCGCCTATCTGTTCCCGAACTCACCGGTGAGATCCGCATTGGCCTACCAGAATGGTTTGCAACCGATAAACTACAAACAGTATTCTGTGATTTTGCGCGTGCCCATCCTAGTGTAAGTTTAGACATTACCATCGCGGATAGTGTGACGTTACATAACAAGCTCAATGAGGGTGAAATCAGCATCGCAATTGCGTTATCTTCCGATCAACGCCAAGAACCCTTTGATATGGTTGAAGAGCCATTGGTATGGGTGGCAAGCCAAAAAGATATTATTGATGACAAAGTGCCACTGGTTTTGTTTGAGCATCCCTGTCCTTTCCGCGAACACGTGTTTGAAGCATTGGCATCAGAAGGTCGTCATTGGGAAGAACGCTTAACAACAACGTCTGTCGCTGTGGCGCAAGTTGCAGTCTCATCCGGCGTTGGAATTTCCGCATTTCCTGCCGGGGCGGTTCTACCTCATCATAAGGTTTTGCGAGAAGCTGATGGATTTCCGAAGCTTCCATCCGTGAGTTTAGGTGTTTACACACCGTCAAAAGATCAATCGCAAACCATTAGCTATTTTGCAGACCATCTGAAGAGCTTCTTATATGACAGCGTCATGCAGCCATCGGTTTTATCTGATCATATCAGCCAGATTAATGGCAACGAACTGCGTGTCGTGTAGTTATACACCCATCAATAACAGCAGCATTGATAACTGCAAATGCTGAAGAAGGTTTCAACCTTGCCATAAAGTTGTCATGTATGGGCGTTAAGAAATCCCAATCGGATAAAGAAGTTCGTGTAAAATTACGCCCGATATACGAAGATGATGTTGATCGTCTGACAAGTGTATCTTGCGATATTGCAACGTATTTTCAAACCGTCACAGTCGCCAATAATTATTGGCGATAAAGTTTACTTCCGTCGGCGGAACTACACTGGCTTAATTCCAACTGCACCCCCCCGCAGTTAATCGCCTCTACAGCGATATGGAAGCAGCCGGTGTCAGCCGATATCTAACTTACTAGATAAGTTTTTTTTGCGCGCTTTCTTCATTGTCAAAGATTGGACGTGAGAATATATTGCTTAGCGGCCTGCCAAGAAAACTTCCGCTGACAAGACCAAGCAGCGCTGCGAATATAACGACAAACTCCAATGACTGATACGTTTCAGGGCTCACGGCAGTCAACACGCCTTGCACAAAATTAGCCCAAAAAATCACCATAAAACTTACAAGTGATACCCACTCACCTTTGAGCACCACATGACGCTTTTGGCGTTCAAGTAGATTGCGTTTTTGCCAATTGAAAAAACCAACAGCGCTGAGGATATAAATCAATCCAAAGGCCGCCCAAACAATCTCAATATGTTCAAGGCTGCTAATTGTCCGTAGCGATAACAACCCCAATAAGGGTGTGAGATAAAATATAAAGATTGGCACTTTGCGGGTGTTAAATGATTTCACACCGATGAAAATAAGATAAGTCAACAAAAACCAAACCCAAATTGGTGGCCCAAAAATCAATCCTTTTATCCAGCCACTCATAAATTCAAACGTGTGATTTTCCATGATTGCATTCCCCATTTATTTAATCTCAGAAGACAATCACCACATTCAATGTGCGATCAAAAGCAGATATTCGGCAATCACCCCCTTACTTCGTCAATGGCAATGATTGCTCACTTCACGCGTCGCCAAATGCATTGGAATTAAACTTTAATTTCTTAAGTTTGATTGTGGTGAATGCGCAACATAGCTGTTTGAACTTCATCACCCGCGCTCCAGTTACACTTGAGCTAAATCAGCTATCAAGGTAGTTTTGTGCATCTTCGGGAATTGGTCCCGAAACGGAGTTTTTATGTCAGAGAATGTGGTTCGCCACTAAGTCTTAGCCTTTAAGCTGAGACATTTTGAATTCAAAACCACCTTTTGTATTTTCATGCAACTGGTTAGCGTTTTGGCATGTTCAAATGGGTGCAGACCTAGCGTCTTTCCCAAATTCTCGAGACAAACCATTGAATATTTCAAAGTTAGAACAACGTGCTTTGCACGTGCTCGCGCAAGGTGGCTCTATCCACTATTGCCGCGGGAAAAATCGTAAAATCAATCACATCACTTGCTACACGCGCGAGGGCTATGTGCTCTCAGATTGTACGCTTGACGTTTTCACACGGCTTAAAAAACGCCGTTTTATTAGATCAAAAAATGGTGCACCATACCAAGCAACCAAGCTGGGAATGAACGCCGTACTTTCACAATTGGACAATAGATAATGACAAACGAATTTAATATCCGCCAAGCATCGGGCGAAGATTTAGACACGCTTTCAAGTTTGGTAGAAAAGGTGGAGCTGATGCCCGGCGACATGTTGGCGCAAAGCATGGCCCCGTTCTTTGACACCAACACTGACAATGAACTTTGCATGATTGCAGAACTTAATAGCGACACCGTAGGGTTTTATTATGCGCGCGAAGAAGAGATGGCCGATGGCGTCTGGAACATGCTGATCATCGCCATTGACAAGAGCGTTCAAGGTCAAGGTTTGGGGCGTCAACTCGTTGCCCATTTGGAACGACGATTACGCGATCAAAATCAGCGTATGCTTATCATCGATACATCAAGCGATGATCAATTTTTAAGAACGCAACAGTTTTATAAAAAACTGGGATTTAGGCACATTGCGACAATCCCAAATTATTGGATGGATGGTGAGGATAAAGTCACCTTTATCAAACAGCTGTAGTTTATGCGCAGCCTTCGAGCCAGACATCATTAAAGTTGTTTGGCTCGCATTTTTCATGGGCGAGCTTTGTGATCCGCGCAACGCGTTCCTCAAGTGCTG
>CAJQOR010000292.1 GCA_905479965.1 uncultured Rhizobiaceae group bacterium
CGTTTGAAGTTATGGATGCAGGGCTTGGAAAAGTTGCGAGCCTTTTTTATTCACGCGCCGGAAATGACACTGATGATAGAATCAAAGAGATCGAACGAGAAATAGCGCCTAAACTGGCAGCTCATCACTCAGAAATGTCGATGAACCCGCAAGCCTTTGCAAGAATTGATGCGCTTTACCAAAAAAGAGATGAATTGAACCTCTCTACAGAAGAGCTTGAGGTTTTAGAAAAATACTGGCGCGGCTACGTCAAAAACGGCGCCAAGCTTAACGATGGCGATAAAAAACGTCTTGCCGAAATTACATCTGAACTTGCTGTGCTTTACACAAATTTTGGCCAGAACGTTTTGTCAGACAGCAATGACTGGACACTCCATCTGACGAAGGATGAAGAAATTGCAGGACTGCCGGACTTTCTGCTAGACACATTAAAAGCACAAGCCAAAGAGCGTGGTTTTGAAGATGGTTATCTTCTAACTTTATCACGTCCTGTTTTGGCACCTTTTATGCAATTTAGCACGCGTCGTGATTTGCGGGAAAAAGCTTATCAAGCCGGTGTTTCTCGCGGGTCTCGCGGTGGCCAAACAGACAATGTAGACAACATCAAAAACATTTTAAAACTTCGCAAGGAAAAAGCCAAACTACTTGGCTATAATGACTTTGCTGAAATACGCCTTGAAAACACCATGGCGAAATCTGCAGAAAACGTAAACCAATTGCTTCATGATGTTTGGCCGCGTGCTTTAGAGCGCGCGAAAGAAGAAGAAGCAGAACTATTATCTATGGCACAAGAGATGGGCCATAATGATGTTATCGAACCTTGGGATTGGCGGTTTTATTCTGAAAAGCTTCGTGAGAAAAAATTCGATTTCTCAGAAGCTGAGATCAAACCATATTTTCAACTTGATCAAATGATTGAAGCAAGCTTTGATGTTGCCACGCGCCTGTTTGGCTTAACATTTAAACAACGCGATGACATCACGCCCCATCATCCCGATGCAAAAGTGTTTGAAGTTTTTGATCCAAATGGCAAGACAAAAGCCATCTTCATAGCTGATTATTTCGCACGACCATCAAAACGCTCTGGGGCATGGATGAGCGCTTATCAAAGCCAACACAAGCTTAAAACAATTGATGGTAAAGACGGGAAAATGCCATTCATTTATAACATCATGAATTTTGCAAAACCGGCGGAAGGTGAGCCTGCGCTATTATCAGCCGATGACGCACGTACTTTATTCCACGAATTTGGCCACGCACTGCACGGCATCTTATCTGATGTGAGTTATCCAAGTGTGTCCGGCACATCCGTGTCGCGTGATTTTGTCGAACTCCCATCGCAACTTTATGAACACTGGCTTACTGTGCCGGAGATCCTTCAAAAACATGCAACACATTATAAAACGGGTGACGCAATTCCAGCAGAATTGGTTGATAAGCTGATCAAATCGCAAACTTTCAACAATGGTTATGAAACACTTGGCTATTGTGCAAGTTCACTTGTCGATATTGCGTTCCATACAGCCGATGAGGTTGAAGATCCGCTTAAATTCCAAGAAGAGCTTTTGGAAAAACTAGAAATGCCACACGCGGTTTCAATGTATCACCGCGCACCGCATTTCTTGCACGTCTTCTCAAGTGAAGGATATGCAGCGGGCTATTATTCTTACATGTGGTCTGAAGTATTAGATTCAGATGCATTTGCAGCTTTTGAAGAAACAGATAATCCGTTTAATCCGGAGCTTGCAAAACTTCTGCACGATCACATCTACTCAAAAGGCGGCTCTGAGAAACCAGAAGTGCTTTATGAGAAATTCCGCGGCAGAATGCCATCACCTGAAGCGATGATCAAAAAACGTGGCCTTGAAACTGTTTAAGTCACTTTATGGGGGGAAATTATGAAACAGCGCCAATTAGGGCAAAATGGCCCAATGGTCGGAGCAATCGGCTTAGGCTGTATGTCCATCGCGGGATTTTATGGTGCATGTGATATAAATACAGCACATGCAACGCTTGCAAAAGCACATGAAATAGGAATGACGCATTTAGATACCGCCAAGATTTACGGTGACGGTATTTCGGAAAACGTGATCGGCACTTTTTTAAAAGAAAATCCGGATAAACGATTCACTATTGCCACAAAGGGCGGGATAAACACCACGCCCCCAAGAAGCTTTGATAACTCGCAGGAATATTTGACCGAATGTCTTGAAGGATCGTTAAAACGTTTGGGGGTTGATTATGTTGATCTTTATTACATTCACCGCCGTGATCAAAATATCCCTATCGAGGATGTGATGGGAACATTGGTCAAATTCATCGATCAAGGCAAGATCGGTTCCATCGGGCTTTCTGAAATATCACCAGCAACACTCGAACGTGCAAGCGCTGTTCATCCAGTTGCCGCAGTACAGAATGAATATTCTCTTTGGACACGCCAACCAGAGCTTGGTGTCCTACAAGCATGCAATCGTTTAGGCACAACATTTGTGCCATTTTCACCCGTTGGACGCGGCATATTGACAGATTATGCAGCAAACTTGGATGTCAGCGCTTACGCAGATAACCACTTTATGAAAACAAATCCGCGTTTTATGGAGCCCAACTTTTCTGCCAATCAGAAAAAGCTAGATCGCTTCAGAGCCTATGCTGCGGACAAAAATGTCAGCACTGCTGGATTGGCACTCGCCTGGAACTTAGCCAAAGACGCGCGCTCAATCCCAATCCCGGGCACCCGCACGGTGGAGCATCTGTTGGAATGCGCGCAGGGCGCGGAGATCACATTATCAAGGGACGAACTTGCAGAAATTGAAGAGATCCTTCCCGTCGGCTTTGCACATGGCAGTCGGTATTCAGATCAACAAAAGATCGGCCCTGAAGATTATTGCTAGCCCAAAATCTTGGCTTTTCAGCTACGATAACTGGCTAAAAATTCGAGTAATTCATTGCGCTGGTAACCATTCCGGCGATTTAGGCCTTTTGTTTTTGGCAAAAACCGTGTATCGAGCGCCCAAGAGGCGTTGCTGCTTGGGAATTATTCCCGCCGACGCTCAAGATATTTAACCATATATAGCCAATTCTCCCTAAAAGGCACACACAAAATGAAAATGCGCAATATTGCAATTATTGCCCATGTTGATCATGGCAAAACGACACTTGTTGATGAGATGATGAAACAATCATCTACGTTCCGCGACGGACAACAAACTGAAGAGCGGATGATGGATTCCAATGATTTGGAACGTGAGCGCGGCATTACAATCCTTGCCAAAGCAACGTCCATTGAGTGGGAAGGGCTTCGCATCAATATCGTTGACACCCCAGGTCACGCCGACTTTGGTGGCGAAGTTGAACGTATTTTGAACATGGTGGATGGCGCTATTGTTTTGGTTGATGCGGCTGAAGGCCCGATGCCACAAACAAAGTTCGTTGTTGGTAAAGCGCTTAAAGTTGGCCTTAAGCCGATTGTTGCGATCAACAAAGTTGACCGCTCAGACGCCCGCGCTGAAGAAGTTGTCGATGAAGTGTTCGACTTATTTGCAAGCTTGGACGCAACAGATGAGCAACTAGATTTCCCAATTTTATACGGTTCAGGCCGTTCTGGCTGGATGAATTCTGAACTTGATGGCGATCAGTCCGAAGGTTTGCAACCAATGTTCAAACTTATTTCTGAGCACGTTGCAGAGCCTAAAGTTGAAGAAGGTCCGTTCTCAATGATTGGTACAATCTTGGAAGCGAACAACTTCCTTGGCCGTATCATCACAGGCCGCATCAACTCTGGCTCAATCAAACCAAACCAGGCTGTAAAAGTGCTGCACGCTGATGGCAAAACGCTTGAAACAGGGCGTATATCAAAAATCTTGGCATTCCGTGGCATGGAGCGCGTTACTCTTGATGAAGCACATGCAGGTGACATCGTTGCGATCGCCGGCTTATCAAAAGGAACTGTTGCAGACACATTCTGCGATCCTTCCATCAATACCCCAATGGTTGCGCAGCCAATTGATCCGCCAACAGTGACTATGTCATTTATCGTCAATGATTCACCGCTTGCTGGTACAGAAGGTGATAAAGTGACATCACGCGTAATTCGCGACCGCCTCTTCAAAGAAGCCGAAGGTAACGTTGCGCTTAAAATTGAAGAAGCAGATGACAAGGATTCATTTTATGTGTCTGGTCGTGGTGAACTTCAACTTGCTGTTTTGATCGAAACAATGCGCCGCGAAGGCTTTGAAATCGCTGTATCTCGTCCTCGTGTTGTGATGAAAGAAGAAGACGGTCAGAAACTAGAGCCTGTTGAAGAAGTCGTGATCGACGTTGATGAAGAATATTCAGGCGTTATCGTTCAG
>CAJQOR010000293.1 GCA_905479965.1 uncultured Rhizobiaceae group bacterium
GCTTTCCTTCCGCTTAATGATCTGATTGATGAACATGCGCCAAACATGAAAGCTTATTTTGAAGCGCGCCCTGAAGTTGCTGCCGCGATTTCTGCCGCTGATGGAAGCATGTATTACATTCCCTATTTGCCAGATGGCAAATACGGTCGTGCATACTGGATCCGCACTGATTGGCTCAATAAATTAGGCCTTGAAGTTCCGCAAACAGTAGAGGAATTTGAAGCTGCGTTGCGCGCCTTTAAAACACAAGATCCAAATGGCAATGGCGAGGCAGACGAAGTTCCATATTTCGCACGCCAATGGCCTGAACTTATTCGTCTTGTGACACTTTGGGATGGTCGTTCATCAGGATCTGATACGTATCATGACTTTTACGTTGATGAAGGCATGATGAAGCACCCATATGCGGGTGAAGGCTATCGTGAAGGCATTAAAAACCTTGCACGTTGGTATGCTGAAGGTTTGGTGGATGCGGAAGTATTTACACGTGGCTCATCAGCGCGCGACTTCTTGTTGTCTGAAAACTTGGGTGGTGCAACACATGATTGGTTTGCGTCAACATCCGGTTATAACAGACTATCTACCGAGATTGATGGTTTTGAATTCAAAGCGATGGCACCGCCGGCTTCTGTTAGCGGCAAGCGCATTGAAGAGCATCGCCGTATTCCAATTAAACCTGATGGATGGGCAATCGGCCACACCAACGAACACGCTGTTGAAACCATCAAATATTTCGATTTCTGGTTTACACCTGAAGGACGTCGCTTGGCAAACTTCGGCGTTGAAGGTCAGCAATATGATGTTGTCGACGGCGAAGCGATCTTTAAGAAAGAGTTCCTTGATGCTGGTCCTGTGAACAGATCACTTTACCAAATTGGTTCTCAACTTCAGGGGCGTGGTTACTTCCAAGACTATAAATATGAGATCCAATGGTCGAATGAATTCGCTTTGGAAGGTATCGCACTTTATGATCAGGGCGACTATTTGATCGATCAATTCTTGGGTGTTGCATTTAACGCTGAAGAACAAAAAGTCTATGATAAATATTGGGGTACCATCCGCGATTACATGCTCGAGCGTCAGCAGGCATGGATCTTGGGAGCAGCCGATGTGGAAGCTGAGTGGGATGATTATATCGCACAACTTAAAAAGCTTGGTTACGATGATGTTCTTGTCGTGATGCAATCAGCCTATAAGCGCCAATATGGCGGTTAACACCTAATAAGACACATCAGAGCGGCGGGCTCTCCCGCCGCTCCATTACAAATTAGAGAACGGAAATTTACTTCTATGGCAAGTGACGCTCTTCCTTTGCTTGATGAACCAAAAGCTGGTCAACTCACAATCCAATATTCACCTATTGAAGATACGGATATCGTTGAAAACCCGCCACGCTTTTCATGGATCCCTGTGATTGATGATGACGCACGCTACGTGTTGCGCATATCTAACGATGCTAATTATTCGACCAAAAGCACCCATATTTTTGAAAATCTCCCGTTGAACTTTTTTACCCCAGACATTGCGTTAGACGCTGGGGATTACCACTGGTCTTATGCAACTTGGGACGCTGAAACAAAAAGGCAAACAAGCACATGGAGTAGCACACGCCATTTTACCTTGGCTGAAGATTTGCCCCAAACACCTGTTCCACCCCGCAAAGAGCGATATAAAAAGGTCGATACTGACCACCCTCGCCTTTGGATGACGCAGGACCGACTTACAAAATTCAAGGAAGCGGTAGCTGCGGACCCAAACCACTGTAGCTGGGCAAATTTTTACGAAAAATCCGTTCTGCCCTGGATGGAACGGGATGTTATGGGGGAGCCGAAAGGTTATCCCAATCATACACGCACTGCACCCGTTTGGCGTCAAACATATATCGACTTGCAGGAAGTTTGGTATGCGATCCGTCATTTAGCAATTGGTGGCGCTGTGACTAATGATGCAAAGATGACAGCGCGCGCTAAGGAATGGCTTCTTGAAGCGGCGTCTTGGGATCCGATGGGGGTCACCTCGCGTGCCTACACAGATGAGTGGGCATATCGTGTATGTAATGCGCTCGCATGGGGGTATGACTGGCTTTATAACGAATTGTCAGACGAAGAGCGCGCTACCGTTCGCGCTTCACTTTTAGAACGTACCAGAGATATTGCCGAACACGCTATTCAAAACGCGAAGATCCACCTCTTTCCATATGATAGCCATGCGGTTCGATCGGTCTCACTCAGCATTGTGCCCTCGTGTATTGCGCTACTAGGTGATGATGAAAATGATGAAGTTCGCGATTGGCTCGACTACAGCATTGAATTTTTAATGACCGTTTATTCTCCATGGGGTGATGATGACGGTGGTTGGGCAGAAGGCACCAATTACTGGATGATGGGTGTTGCTTATCTTATTGATAGTGCAAACAGGCTAAAATCCTACACTGGGATTGATCTTTACAAACGACCATTCCTTCAAAACACGGGCGACTTCCCGCTTTATTGTAAAGCTCCCAATACCCGGCGCGCCACGTTTGGTGATGACAGTACGCAAGGTGATTTACCTGGGGTTAAAACCGGGCTCAACATGCGTCAACTTGCAGGAGCAACCGGCAAAGGTGAATACCAATGGTATGCAGAAGAAAATCTACGCACCAATCCAGGAACGGAGATGGCGTTTTATAAT
>CAJQOR010000294.1 GCA_905479965.1 uncultured Rhizobiaceae group bacterium
AGTTAGTGTTGCGCCAAATAACGTTAAGACCGCCATCAACATCACAACATTGGCAATCAAAGCAATGTTGGCAACCACGCCCAACATACCATAGGCTAAGATCATAAACCCAATAACAAGCAAACCGCCAATAATTCCAGCGATTTTACCTGCAGCAATCGAATCGGCACCAAGGCTTGGCCCAACAGTGCGCTCTTCAATAATGGTCAATTCAGCTGGCAGTGCACCAGCACGCAATAAAATTGCGAGATCATTGGCTTCTTGGACGGAGAAGTTACCAGAAATTTGTCCTGAACCACCTAAGATTGGCTCATTAATACGCGGCGCAGAGATCACTTGATCATCAAGCACGATAGCAAATGGAAGCCCCACATTAGCTTGTGTGGCTGCACCAAAACGCTGCGCACCTTTCGTATCGAACCTAAACGTCACAATTGGTTCATTAGTTTGCTGAGAAAAACCGGCCTGCGCATCAACCAAGTTTTCACCTGAAACAAGCACACTGCGCTGAATGAGATAAAACGGTGCATCCCCACCTTCAACACCCGGCAATACTTCTGATGTTGCAGGAGGGCGACCATTAATCGCTTCTTCTACTGGCATTGTTACATCAACCATGCGGAATGCCAGTTTCGCTGTCTGGCCTAAAAGCTCTTTTAAACGCTGAGGGTCATCAAGACCTGGCACTTGAACAAGGATACGATCAGAACCCTGGCGCTGAATGGCAGGTTCTGTTGTGCCCAATTCATCAACACGCTTGCGAATTACTTCAATCGATTGCGCAACAGCAGATGATACACGGTAGTCAATACCCTCCTCGGTCAAAGCCAGACGAAGAAGCCCCACTTGCGGCTCTTCAAGTGTGATCTCTCTGATAGCACCGCCACCCAACAAGCCGCCATCAACAGGCTGTAACAGCTCGCTAAGCGCTTGTTTGGCTTGATCTACATCATCGGTGTTACGAATGCGAACCTGCACAGACTGGCCCGCAGCTGCAAGGCCAGTATATCCAAGCTGTTCAGCACGCAAAAGACGGCGAATATCATCGCGCGTTGTCTGCAGCCGATCTTCAATAATTCCATTACGCTCTAATCTGAGTAAGAGGTGTGAACCCCCTTGCAAATCCAGACCTAAAGTCACCTGACTTTTCGGCAACCAATCGGGAAACGCTTCAAGTTGTTTTTCAGATAGCAGATTTGGCAAAGCGATCACAGCGCTTAAAAATACAGCCATCCAAATGAGTGTTGTTTTCCAACGGGCAAAATAGAGCATATTTATCTCGGTTTAATTTCGGAAATTGAAGAAGACAAAAAAGACTTATTTCTTGTCTTTTACTGGTTCACTTTTGCTGCGCACATCAGCAATCATGGAACGGACAACACGCATCTTAGATCCGTCTGAAACTTCGATTTCAATTTCAACATCACCATCAACAATTTTCGTCACTTTACCAATGATACCACCACCAGTCACAACTTGATCGCCACGACGTACATTGGTGATTTTCTCAAGATGAGCTTTACGCTGTTTCTGCTGAGGACGAATAAGAAGAAAATACCAAATTGGCATAATCAACAATAGCGGCACCAAAATACCAAACACATCACCGCCACCGCCGGCTGCTGATTGTGCATAAGCTGGAGAAATAAACATGAAACAAGCTCCCTGAAGGCATATCGCCCAAAATTAGAATTTATAAATATAGTTGAGCGGAATATAGTGTCCAATGGTGTGATTGCAACGGCAAAGACATCATCAAATAGCTATTTTCAAGCACTTAACGTAAATTACGCCTGTGCTAAAGCAAGTTAATTTGATAATCAACGCCTTGATGTGAATTCGAGGTCAAATAAATGAATGATTTTAAAGTTGATGAACTGCTTTCTGAAATTAAATTGCTACGCCAAGCAGTCCAGTCGCTGGCACCTAAAACCGCAAAAGAAAACGACCTTGATTCGGCTGACTGTTTTGTTTGGTCTCCCGAGCAGCTTTTCTTGCAACCTGTGAGTAAGCCTAACCGCATCGCCATCGGCCTCATCAAAGGCGTTGATCACGTTCGCGATATATTGGTTGAAAACACGGAAAGATTTGCCCAAGCCCTGCCTGCAAACAATACTCTTTTGTGGGGTGCGCGCGGAATGGGCAAATCTTCGCTTGTTAAATCTGTTCACGCAGATACAAATCAAAAGCATGGGACAGATTTAAAACTCGTTGAAATCCATCGTGAAGATATCAGTTCACTTCCCGCGCTTTTAAATATCCTGCGAGAAAGCAAATATCGGTTTATTTTATTTTGTGATGATTTGTCATTTGATCATGACGATACTGCGTATAAATCACTCAAAGCGGCGCTAGATGGCGGGATCGAAGGTCGTCCTGAGAATGTTATATTTTATGCAACATCCAACCGACGACATCTTTTGCCACGTGACATGATGGAAAATGAAGGTTCAACGGCTATCAATCCGCATGAAGCCGTTGAAGAAAAAGTCTCATTGTCAGACAGATTTGGTTTATGGCTTGGGTTTCATAAATGCACTCAAGATGACTATTTAAGCATGATCTATGGCTATGCAGATCATTTTAAACTTGAGATTGATCGTGATGATCTTCGCGCCCAATCACTCACGTGGGCAACCACCCGCGGTGGCCGGTCTGGCCGCGTTGCATGGCAATTCATTCAAGACCTTGCAGGCCGTCTTAATCAGCAAATAAACTCATAGGCACAATATGAAAAAACCTGCCAAAACAGACAGGTTTTCTCACCGACTTTCACCTGGAGGGGTGAGATTATTCTAAGAATGTGATTGGATTTTGCGGCGTTGCATTTTTACGCACTTCAAAATGAAGCTTCGGCCGTTTTGCAGAACCCG